>NZ_DATNPA010000668.1:0-5555 GCF_036703385.1 Allocoleopsis sp.
ACGAAATAACCGCAATAGGATTTACACCTGTAAAAGGCTCTTTTTTTGAGAGGATGTCTGAGGAGTATCTAAATGTCATGCTGAACGTAGTGAAGCATCCCATGCGACTTTTCAGACATCCTATGAGCAAACACGAGAAGCAGAGAAAAGCCAGGAATATTATAAAGCTCAACTCCTTTCTCTCTCCTACAAGCGTGGCAAAATCTCCGGTAATAACTGCCCCGGCACTTTCGAGAGCGCTCGGTTTTGCCCAGCAATACCACTATCGTTATAGATGGCACGAATCGCTTTAATGATATAGCCAAAAGCCATTTGATATGAATCTGATTGTGCCTCAAGACCTATGCAAACTTGAGAATGTTGCTCTAAAGCCGCTTCAAGATGAGCGATTTTAGACGGCTGGGCTAAAGAAAATTGCGGCTCTGTTGCCAGTTGGTAGTGTGCTAATCCTAGGTTATTGTGAGTGGCAAAGACATCGAAATTAACCGATATCGGCGGGTCATTTTGAGACAATTGCTGAGTCAGAACTAGTGCCTTTTCATACGCGGTAATACATTGTTCTAAATAGTCTGCCTGCTGTTGTGCTTTGTCGTGACAACGGTCTGCCAAATGCCAATAGGCTGTCCCTAAGTTGTTGAGTGTAGCCGCACAAGCAGCGGGAGCTACTTCGGGTGTCCGATACTTCATGGCCTCCTGATAGGCCGCTGTTGCCAGGGGTAACCAGGTTTCGGGTTGTTCGTACTGGGCAAGATTCCAGTAGGCAGTCCCTAGGTTATTTTGAATCATCGCCCAATTGAGAGGCTCCGATTGGGGAGAATAATAGTAGAGAGCTTCCTTGTAAGCTGCGATCGCAGCTCGTAAATTCACAGCTGAGGCTTGATGCTGAGCTAAATTCCAGTGCGCGGTTCCCAGATTATTCTGTGTGGAAGCATACTTCATCGGGTCACTGTCAGCACGGCGATAGCGCAAGGCTTCTTCATAAGCACGAATAGACTGCTCCAAGCTCTCTGCGGGGTCTTTATGCCGCGCTAAATCACCGTAAGCGGCTCCCAGATTATTCTGAATCATCGCGTAGGTGTGGGGCGCTTCTTCAGCCGTCAGCTTGGCCAAAGCCAGCTGGTAGGCTTGAATCGCTTGCTCCAAATAGGAAAGTGCAAGCTCCGTGCTGCTAGAGCAACGGGATAGCATCCAGTAAAGATTACCCAGGTCATTCAGGATATCTGAGGCTTGCGGCGAAGATTTGTCTAACCAATGCAGCGCCTGCTCATAAGCCTGAATGGCAATCATCAGGTTTTCTTCAGAAGCATCTCCCTGTTCTATAGCATGGCGATAATAATGACCCAGTTCTAAATAAGTCTCAGCGGGTGACTCGGTTGGCTGTGAGGGCGGCTGTTCTGAAGGCGTTGCGACTGGAGGTTGCAAGGGTTGCCCACTAGGTAGCGTATCTTGAGCCGATTCGCTTGATTGAGAATTTAGGGTAGGGGATTGAGGATAAGCAATCAGTTCATCAATCTGAAGTGTCTCTAATTCCTGATCTAAATCGCCCAGGCCAAATTCAGCATAAGGGGTTAGTGCCGAATGAGGGGTTAGCGGCATAGATATCCCTTTCCCCACTTGCTCCTGAGACGTTACCAGCTCCTTCTGGGTTAAGGGCACGGCCTCTTTGGAGTTAGGACTTGGGTAAGGATTCGCTGTCGTGTAATCCGTTGTGGATAAGGACGATAAGCCGATTTTAGCGACAGGTGTGCCCGATGCGGCTGGCTTGTTTTCTGAAGGGTTGTAAGGATAAGGATGTTGTTTTTTCCAAGTAATTTGCTCAAGAGGCTGTCGCTTGTCGCTCTCTGCTAAGTCATAACTCAGTAGCGATCGCAAATCTTCCCTGAAAGAACCCTTTACCGCCCCTGACTCTAAACCCACTGAATTCGGGGAAGCCTCTGGTTTAGAAGCACCAACTGGGGGCAAAGGAGTGGGCTCTCCTTCAAACTCAAAAATACCCGTGTGCCATTGCCAAAATTCTGGTACCGACTGCTGAATCATATGGAACCAAGGTCGTGGCAACCACAGCAGTAGCGTTGATTCCATTCGCCGCAGATTTCGGTCAATCGCTTGTAAACGCCTGAGAAACAATCGCTGCACCGACGGTGGTTGTCGTGTTAAGCGCTCGACCCCTAAAATTTGGAATCCCGGCACTGATGTAGAACTTCGGAATTGCCGATTTTGTGATAGACATTGAGCCATTTGGGCTAAAGGATTGGGGTCGCTCAAGTTTAATTTCAGGCTTACCAATTTCGGACTGCCCTGACCGTCCATTGAAGCAGCAGCTGAAATTGTGCCTAACTCGGCATGTAATTTACCTGCCAGACGGTTGCGCAGGCTCAAGTCATCACACACCGCCACAAAAATTTGGCGACGCAGACCAAGACTCAAGGCAAGTTTCAAGCGTTGATAGGTTTGCTGATTCCAGCTCGAAACTTTATGAGGGGCAGTATCCGTGAGTATCATATTGGTGGACACAAGGGCACAGGCGCTAAGGTTGCAGGTTTTCGCTGACAAAACAGACGGAAAAGTAGCACAAATAGTTATCTATAAACACTTCTTCCGACTCTGGTTACCTGGGTCAGGATTGGCTTTTCGCATCTCTGGGAGAGAAAACAGCGATTGGCTTGAGCACTTTCTTCAGTGACCAGTGACCAGTGACCAGAAACTGCAACTATCGTCGCCATCAGCAGGCGCGATGCCTTTGTGAAAATAGGTACAAATAAGCATCCCCGTCTAAACCAAAAATTCAGACGGGGATGATGGCACATTCGATAAAAAACCAGCCCTTCGGCAGCTACGCCAGAGAATTGCAACCTCTAATGTATAACTATCGGACTTTCCACACAGAGCCGCTTTTCTGGTAAAGGCTGATTTTGTGTTACTAAGCCTCTACTTCAGCTGGAGCTTCTTCTGGAGTGGCTTTTCGCTCTTGCAACTTCAGGGTCAGATAGCGAATCACATCCTCACTGAGACGCATGGCACGCTCCACAATTGCCACATGGGTGGCAGGCGCTTTGTAGTTCATCTGGATATAGATGCCTTCGCGTTGCCGTTGGATTTCGTAAGCCAGACGGCGCTTGCCGCGATGCTGAATTTCGAGTTCCTCTGCACCCTGTTCGCGCAGGAGATTTTCATATTTGGCGATCGCTTGGTCAACCTGCTCCTCTCCCATATCGGGACGCAGGATGTACATCATTTCGTAAGTGCTAGTCACGGGTGTTAGTCTCCTTATGGACGCTTGGCCTCTTCACTCAGACGATGGACAGTACCCAAAATCGGGTACTGTCCACCTAATCACAGAAGAAGCAAGGACTTAAAATCTTACTATTTTCTGCTATTAATTCTACCTAGTCGCCAGGGTCAATTAGCATCTACTCCCAACTTAGACGGCTTACGCTCTAGTTAGCAAGGAATATCTCACATCATGGCGCAGCGTTACGTCCGAATCAAAACTCCTAAAGGACAAACCTACTACGGCTTGTTGCAACTCACTCGCAGCATCCAGGTTCTCGATGCACCGCCTTGGTTGCAGGGACAACCGACGGATTTACAGCTAGAACCGGGCAGTTACGAACTGCTGGCTCCTTGTGCTCCGACAAAAATTGTGGCTGTGGGCAAAAACTACACGGAACATGCACAAGAAATGGGAACCTCTGTACCGAAAGAACCACTCCTGTTTCTGAAACCTCCGACATCGATTACAGCCGCCGATCGCGAAATCCAGTATCCTCCTCAGTCGCAGCGAGTAGACTACGAGGGAGAGTTAGCTCTCGTCATTGGTGAACATTGTGTAGACTGCACACCCACGCAAGCTCAGAGCAAAATATGGGGTTACACGATCGCCAATGATGTCACAGCTCGCGATTTACAACAACAGGATGGTCAGTGGACTAGAGCAAAAGGCTTCAATACCTTTTGTCCCCTTGGTCCTTGGATTGTCCGAGAACTGAGCGCTGGGGCAATGTTACAAACCTTTTTGAATGATAATCCGCAGCCCGTCCAATCCGCCTTGCTGGCTCAGATGGTGTTTTCGCCAGAATTTCTGGTGTCTTACATTTCCCAGGTGATGACACTATTACCAGGAGATGTAATTCTAACGGGAACACCTCACGGAATTGGCCCGATGCAGATTGGCGATCGCGTTCGTGTAGAAATTGAGGGCATCGGTCATCTAGAAAACACCGTTGTTGCGCGATCATCTCCAGAAGTACTTTAGGAGGAGATGGGTTCCAAAGGAGGGCTATTTCAATCTATTTCTATTAGTCTTCCTATTGGGTTAACGGGCTCTCAAGTTAATGGCTCTTAACAAGAGAGCTTGCACCAAATACCTTGTACTTTGCACAAAAAACTGTGTACTTTTAGGTTGAAAAAGGCGTAATTGGTAGCTTATTAAAACTATGCCAGATGTCAGCGGACTTGTGCGTAGGCGGCTTCAGAAAGCGAAGGAATTTCGGCGTAATGTCCTTGTAGCGACTTAACGACTGAATAGATACAGGCTGCCAGTGCTGCTAGAAAGACGAGAGCGAGCAATGTTTGTGTTACCAAATTGAATCCTAGTGGTTGCAGCATGTACTTCCAAAGCAGACTGCATAAAAATATGAGAATATCTAAAAGCAGTGCCTGCATTGTATTAAATCGAATAAAATGCTGAATTTTTTCATTTCTAACAACTAGTAAGAACAATAGGAAAAAAATGACTAAATCTGGGAAAGGTACAATACGGTAAATAAGAGTAACTGGTGTTAACAACAATACTAAAATCGCTGCTAAAGCCGGAAACTGTTGAAAGATAAAAACACCGAACGGAAGTGCAGAAAAGAGGGGAAGTAGATAAGGCAGGGAGGCAAAAATCCGATCTCTCACTGTTGTTGACCCGCGCCAAGTCATTGTGTATTCTCCTTGTGGATGTTACTTGTTATTTTTTCTGACTAAATTCAGGATAGCGCAGGCTAAAGGCCTACCTGGTCTGAAACGCTGGTAGATGTCCCCATATGCTCCTAGAGGTGCGATCGCCGATGCCAATTCATACTCTCGTTTTCCTCTGCTAGCAACTATTCGACGTTGGCAATGCGGAACCCCATCTCGCACTCATACTGCTCTGGTTGCTGGGGAGTTAGCTTGCGCACTGCATGACCACAGCCGAGTTTGCCTTGACGCCAGCGAGGTTGACCACTTTGATCGGCGAGTAAACAGGTTTGACAAACACAAGCTGGGGAAAGGATTTGCTCATCCATAAGAATGACTAACATCTCACACCTCCGCTTTAGCTCTAATGCCCCAGATGCTATTGATCTTAATTTAGGTATTGGGAGAGAAGTGTAGATAAACATACAGCTTAACTATCTCTACTATATCGAGTGGCAAACAGAGCTAAGATCGTTGACTCAAGCGCATCTTTCGGGACTAACGCAAGTGACTCAAAGTAACTTAGATTTTCTCATTCAAACCGATCCTGCCGTAGCGGAGTGTCTAGGGCAAGAACTCCAGCGCCAGCGCGATCATTTGGAGTTGATTGC
>NZ_DATNPA010000669.1:0-9607 GCF_036703385.1 Allocoleopsis sp.
GTTCTAGGATACTTGTCTTTCACCTACATGGCTGTTAAGTTGTCAAGGTTCAGTCTTTTGAACTTTCATCCTTGCGGCTAATCCTTCAAACCTAGACCTAAAATGTTAGGTTCTGGCTGATTTCTAGCCAACGAATCGCACTGATGGAAGCGTACCATTTATTGTTCTTCCAGATCATTGTGCAAGTGGTGGGTGTTCCCCAATTCCGAGCCTTGCCTCGCATCTGAATTTTGCCCAGCTTTGAGATTTCTAGATGTCCGTTTCCCCCATTCGTATGTGCTTTCCATCCAGCAGTACCAGGATAAGTCCAACCTCTGTAATAGCGAGATGATTTGAATCTTGGATACTTGTCCAAACCTTGGAAGAAGCGCTGGAAGCCATAGTCAACACGCTTCACTGTTGCTTGCAGAGCTTGGGAACCCAGCTCTTTATAGTCGGGAAAATTCTCCTTGAATTTAGGTAAAGCATTCTGCTGGTCGAAATAACCGATGGAGCGACCTTCACACTGATATGTTGTCTTCCTTTCGGCAAGACAGGCATTAAACAAGTCTTTATGAAGCCGACGCCAATAATGCAGCTTGGCTTCTTGAGACTTGTTCGGATATAAGCGAAAGGTGACTCTACGTGTTACTATCATGCTTGCCATAATACCATTCACGTAATACCAAATGCAACCGACTCTCAGAAAGAGTTCTCATGCTGTGTACTGCATTCACCTACATATTGTGCTTGTTACCAAGTACAGACGCAAGGTCATTACTTCAGAAATACTCCAAAGACTAGAGCAGATTATCTCTGAACTTTGTCAGGAGCAGAAGAATGTACTGGTTGAATTCAATGGAGAGAGTGACCATGTTCATTTATTGGTCAACCTCTCCCCTGATAACCATATTGCGGAGTTTGTAAAGATTATAAAATCTACATCAAGTAGATTAATTCGCAAAGAATTTGCTGAGCATGTCAGCAAGTTTTACCGTAAGCCAGTTTTCTGGTCTAGTTCCTACTTTGTGAACTCCAGTGGTGGAGTATCTCTAGATGTCCTCAAGAACTATATCAAAAAGCAAGATAGCCCCAAACCCGCTACATCCTGACTGTGCTTTCATCCCCACACTCCGCTACGCTGCGTATGGGGACTTCCCGCACAGAAGAGTTAAAGTTAATTGGACGATTGCCGCCCGGTGAGAATCACTCAGAATTAAACAGTAGTGTGTCACTCCCCGTTTCCCTGCTGGATGCGATCGCACCTCAGAGCATGAACGGATGCGATCGCCTGGGGCTTTCCTGCTTTTCCCGATCCCTCCGATTTGGAAGCCAAGTTTGTGAAGTCCTTAAGCTGGCGTTCAACTCGTGCCAGATCGAATCCTTGCTCGGTAATGCATACTGAATTGACAATCACAAAACCCTCTTTTTCAGATGGCGGAAACTCTTGTAGCGCTTGGAACAACTCCTCAATTACAATTTCCGGTACCTGACGGAGACGTTGCTTGTTCCAAGCTTTGCACAGAGAAAGCGGTGTTTGCAAGTGCCATGCCATCCACTGCACAGAATCATCCCTAACCCGATTCAAAAGAGATTTTCGCCACTCTGGTTTGGCATTAGTGGCATCGTAAATGACAGGTTGCCCTGCTTGCAATGCTTCTTGGATTTGGGACAGAATTTTTTCTTCAATCAGCGACCAATCCCCCTGGATACTTTCATCACCGAATAGAAGAGTGCGAATCGCATCGCTAGAGACAATCCTCGCGGTGGGGATGAGTTCAATGAGTTGGCTGGCAAAGGTGGACTTGCCGGAACCAGGGGGGCCAATCAGAAAGTGACTGATAATCATGCAAAACAGAACTTTTGTACTACTAACCTAGTCTGAATTGGACAACGATTTACATTGCGATCGCCTACGGCACTGCGCTTTGCTCAATCGCTGAAGCGCTGAGTTGGACGCTGATTCTGCCAGTAAGGCGAATAAGCTGAACCACCGCATCCGAAAAGCGATCGCTTCCTGGTGTAGATACTGAATAGCTGTTCCCTACAGGAGGTTGAAGTGAGTCTGACCCAAGACATTGCACCCCAGCAGCAACGAGCCTTGGAAATTTTAGAGCGTTTGAAGCCACTTTACGCCACCGAACCCTGTCCCCTCAATTACCAAACCCCCGTGCAACTGCTTCTAGCTGTAATCATGGCAGCGCAATGCACCGACGAGCGCGTCAACTCCGTCACTACCGAACTGTTTCGCCGCTTTCCTGACGCCGCAGCCATTGCCGAAGCTGACTCCAATGAGATAGAAGCTATTGTGCGCCCTTTATCATTCTTCCGCAACAAAACAAAAAATATTCAAGCCACCTGTCGCATGTTGGTCGAGCAATTCGGGGGTCAAGTCCCCCAAAACATCGATGAACTCGTTAAACTCCCAGGAGTCGCCCGCAAGACTGCTACAATGGTGCTGCATTACGCTTATGGTATTGATGCAGGTGTTACAGTTGATACTCATGTCAAAAGGCTGAGCCAGCTTTTAGGATTTTCTCAACAAAAGGATTTAGAACGCATTGAAAAAGATTTGATGCAACTATTGCCCCAGTCAGAGTGGGGGCATTGTTTTGTGATCCTCACCTATCATGGTCGAGCTGTTTGCAATGCCAAAAAGCCCGCTTGTTCGAGCTGTCTCGTGGCTGGCTTATGCCCTAGTGCATCACAGTTTTAACGTCATTGATCTCAGTAGAAGGTTGAAGGTTAGAAGGTTAAAGGTTAAGCTAACCATCCTCTAAGACAGCAGGTTGCAAGAGTAGGGATTTTTTGTGGGATGGGCATCCTTGCCTGTCCGAGCCATGCATGTTAAATACACAACGGCTTATAACCTTCAACTTGCTAACTTTCAACCTACCAAGCTATAACCTATTCCCTATCTCGGTCATGTCAGACATTAACCAGTTGATTGCTCAAGTTTACGCTGAAGCCAAACGTGAATCTTTTCCGATCGATGAACCTGTTTATCAAGCAGCTGGATTAGACCCAAAAATGCCCATTCTCTATGGAGGCAATTTAGAAAGTCAGTTGTGCTTTTTTGCCCGTGACTTAGGCAAAGATGAAGTCCTTGTTCAACAACCCCTCTATGGTGCAGCCGGTCGGCTTGTTCGACAAGGTCTCTACCGTGTCCTGTTTCAGAAAGAACCAAGCAGTAACACAGACTTATTGGGAGTTCTCGATCGCGTCCTACTCACAAACACCGTTCCCTACAAGCCACCGGGTAACAAAGCCTACTCAGAAGCGGTCAAGAAGCGATTTCGCCCCTTTCTAGAACGCCTGCTGGTATTCCACTGGCAAGGGAGTCGCATCATCACCCTAGGCAACGAAGCCTTTAAATGGTTTTCGCCTTACGCCCCCAAAGGCGCAGCGGCTAAGTTTTTTGAAGGAAGCGATCGCTACACCTCCAACCTTCCCATCACCCTAACTGCCCAAGATGAGCAAGGCAAGCGACACGAACGTCCACTGACGCTTTTACCACTGCCCCACCCCTCGCCGCTTAACCAACAATACTACGCACAATTTCCCCAATTGCTTCAGCAGCGTCTAACGTCCATCTTCTCTTAAGATAGCTTTAAGTGGAATGGCGCTGACTTTAAGATGTTTGTAGTAGCGATTGAGCGCCAGAAAGCACGCTTTGTGCAACTACGAACTGATGTTATGTCAGTGCCATTCACTTTAAGTACCTCCTTCTCAAGGAGGGTTCAGATGTAGATGTAGAACACAAAATGAACAAACCTTTAGATACGACCCTTTCTTTAGAAATTGCTAATAACATCAAAAGCAAAGCTAAAGAGAGTTTTAATAATGCTTTCCTAGCCACAAAACTATTGAAGGAATCAATGTATGTACAAGGCTTTTTAGCAACGACTGGCAAGCCGTATAAACCAATTGAACACTGTTGGCTTGAGCTTGAGGATCGCATTGTTGATCCAACGCTGCCACACTTAAACAGGACAGAGCAAGAACTCTACTACTTTCCAGTACAACGCCTTAGTATTAAGCAACTTCTAGCAGCTGTTGAAGAAGCCAAAGAAGATTATCCAGATGATCCGCCCCTTCCTGTGTATGGAGATGCACCTTACGAATATTACGGTGACGTAATGTTAGGCGGTCATGACTATCAGGCTGCCTACAAAGATGCTTTGGCGAAGTGTAAAGAGTTGAATCGACCCAAGAGCAATGAGATGAATTAGTATTCATTTCATGTCCATTCTTATGTATATTGCATCATTTCATAAGCATCACAATACTGAAAATTGAGCCAGAATCCCCCTCATCTGATAAATTTGCGATCGCATGGCAGATACCCCTAGCCCCCCTTCAACTTAAAAAGGGGGGAACAAATGGAGGATTTAAAGTCCCCCTTGTTAAGGGGGATTGAGGGGGATCTTCGTAAGTGTTGCACTATTTTAGGAAATTGCAAGCCTAATATTATCAATTTGGCAAGCCCACAGATGATGAGTGAGGTGTTAATTCTAACTCGGTATTATTAATACTTAATTGTTTCTGACTATTTACCCGAATTAAATCTTCAATATCCTGCGATATCGTTGCGCAAATCTCGTCTAATGGCAAATCGTTAGCATCATCTCCAAACGGATTTTCAATTTCTGTTCCAATTTCTTCAACACCTAGCAATACAAAACTTAGAATGACGACGATTGGACTAGTCCACCAATGCAACGTATTAACGACTTGGAAGGGGAGAGAAATACAATAAATCAGCAACAATCGCTTGAGGTAAATGGCATACGCTAAGGGAATTGGAGTGGATAAAATTCGTTCACAGGTGGTTAACGACCCTAACATATCATTGACTAAACCGTTCATGGCGGTCAGCTGATTCACACTGACTAATTTCCGGTTATACTGTTGTTGCAGGTAATCCCCGACCCAAACAGCTAGTTGTAGAGACGTTGATTTAACCGCTTTAAGATGGAGCAATTGCTCTTGTGTAATCAGTACTTCTAACTCACTGTTGATGGGCTGTTGCCGTAGTTGCAATTTAATCGCGATCGCACAAGCCACCAAGAGCCGTAAAGCAGACACTTTGCCTTCTCTATCTTTCGGTTCAGCTTCAGCGATCGCCACCCAAATCAGATGGCCTAAACTCCGAATAGACGCTGTTATCGTTCCCCAACCTTTACGTCCTTCCCAATAGCTAGCATAGGCGCTATTGGTACGAAAAACCAGTAATAAACCTAAGACCAGGTTGTAGGAGACATTGGTAATAAGAATATCAAATCCCTTCCAGGATACGGAGAATCCAAAATAATCAAACAGAGAAACTACAACCCCCAATCCTCCACACAACAGGATACCAGGAAAAATCTTAGAGGCAACTGAGCCTCGCCATTGTAAAGCTAATTGCATCCAATTTGCTCGATCAACAGTCATGCAATCCCCTATAATTTTGACTCAATTCATTAATCAGTACGGCTAAGGTTCACGTATCTCGAAATCAAAAGGGGCTCATGGAACGCAAAAATCAGGGGTATATAACGCGCCGTCGCTTTCTACTTCGCTCAGTTATAACAGGCGGGAGTCTGATTGCGGCAGAGGCTTTCTCAAAATCGGGACTGGCACAGGTCAAGGCACCAGCCATTATCACCTCAGATAAGATGCGTCCCACTATACCTTATGGTGTTGCGAGTGGCGACATTACGAGTGGCAGTGCGATGATTTGGAGTCGATGCGATCGCGCTGCTAAGATGATAGTCGAGTATGACACCAGCGAGTCGTTCCGTAACCCGAAGCATATCCTTGGGCCAGCCGCCTTGGAAACCAGCGATTATACAGCACGTATTAACCTTGCCAATCTGCCGCCCAGCCAACAAATATACTACCGAGTCACGTTTCAAGACTTAGCCGATACGAATATCTATAGCGCCCCCGTTATCGGGACTTTCCGCACACCTTCTGCCAAAAAGCGCGATATCCTGTTTGCTTGGTCGGGAGACACGGCTGGACAAGGTTGGGGAATTAACCCGGAGTGGGGTGGGATGAAAATTTATGAAGCGATAAGGCGGTTAAATCCCGACTTCTTCATCCACTCTGGAGATACTATCTATGGGGATAACCCGATTCAAGCAGAAGTAAAGCTGGATGACGGCAGTATCTGGAAAAACCTCACCACCCCAGAAAAGTCAAAAGTAGCGGAAACACTTGCTGAGTTTCGCGGCAATTTCATCTATAACCTGCTGGATGAAAATGTCCGCCGCTTTAACGCCCAAGTGCCTCAACTTGTGCAGTGGGACGACCATGAAACTCACAATAACTGGTTCCCCGGTCAGATGCTAATGGACGATGACCGTTACAAGGTAAAAAGTGTCTCACTGCTTGCGGCGCGAGCGAAGCAAGCATTCCTAGAATATACTCCCATGCGCTTAGATTGCAACGATTCCGAGCGCATTTACCGTTCGTTCAATCATGGCCCTTCCCTGGATATTTTTATGCTCGATATGCGAACTTACCGGGGGCCGAATACACCCAACCGTCAGACAGTGGCGAGTGCAGAAACAGACTTTTTGGGCAATGCTCAAGTACGGTGGTTAAAAAATAAATTGCAAAACTCAAAAGCCACTTGGAAGGTGATTGGCAGTGATATGCCTATCGGACTAGTGGTTCGAGATGGCAAGAGTAACTTTGAGAACCTTGCTAATGGAGATGGCCCACCTTTGGGACGGGAACTCGAATTTGCGGATTTATTGCGCTTTATCCAACAAAACAATATTCGCAATGTCGTCTGGCTTACAGCTGATGTGCATTATGCTGCCGCACACTATTACGACCCAGGAAAAGCACAGTTTACTGATTTTAAACCCTTCTGGGAGTTCGTGGCTGGCCCACTTCATGCAGGAACCTTTGGGCCAAGTGTTCTTGATAATACCTTTGGCCCTCAAGTCAAGTTTCAAAGCATACCGCCAAACCTTAAGCAAAATCGTCCTCCCACTGAAGGATTTCAGTTCTTTGGTACGGTGAAAATTGATGGTGATACTGAAGTGATGACCGTAGCGTTACACAATCTAGAAGGTAAAAAGCTCTATAGCGTAGAGTTACCACCAGAAGTTTAGAGTAAGTACGCAGATAGAGTAATTTTAGGCGATCGCACTCTCGTTGGCTTTCTCACAAAGCAGACCTATCATGTGCCTAACGCAGCTTGGTATCGCATTTGTTGGAGACAGCTAGGGCGAAGTAATAATCGCTACTGGACAGTGTGCGTTACTGAGGATGGTATCCACTCCATGACCAAAGAAAACTCGACCCGTGACCATACGCATATTGCTACCCAAAATAATCAGGTCAATCCCCTCAGCCTGGGCAAATTTGAGAATTTCCCGCGATGGAGAGCTTCCTTTCAAAATACGGATATTGACCTCGGCTCCGAGGAGGCGTCCAATTTCAGCTTGCTGTTCAACCAAATTCTGAGCAATTTCCCGAAATGGATGCAGCGATCGCTCCTCATATAGAATGTACTCCAGATGAGGTAGATTAATCACATTCACGATCGTGACTAATGCCCCAGTCTGTGCAGCGATCGTACTGGCGATCTCCACCGCATTCTTGCTATAGTCCGTCCCCACTGTTGGAACCAGAATATGTCTGAGGGGTTGCTGGGCAATCGTGCAAGACTCTCCCTGAGGTTGAGAGAGGTGGGACTTCACAACCATCGTTGCACAGGGAGCCTCCTGTACAATCCGGTCAACCAGCATATTGAAAAGAGCCTTGTTAGAACCTTTTTGCTCAGTCGCTCCCAGCACAATCAAGTCATAGCCTTTATTGGCTTCTTGGAGAATGACCTTAGCTTTATTCTGCCCAGATTCCACCTTAGTCTGTAGGGTCGTGCCAGTCGGTAGCTGCATCTCCTGGGCTACGGCACTAAAGGCTTCCTCAGCTGTGGTCTCCTTAACGAGGGTTGCAGCTTGACGGGCTTTGCGCACGGGCTGTTTGTCACTGTGGGCATACAGCGCCGTCACTTCTATCGGGTTCTGGTGAGCCATGTGGCTCACTAACTGAGCCGCCAGCTGCACGTTTGTTCCTCCCCGAGTTGGCATCAAGACGCGGTGAATTTTCTTAATAAAGCTACGGCTTGAGAGTTCTTCTTGTGCTAGACGGTTAGCTTCCTCTTCACTCATGACCACGTTTGATAGGGTCCAACGTAAAAGAGGCGGTGCGATGAGTGAGGTGACAATCGCGACCATCACAATGATTGAATACATTTGTGGATTGAGTACCCCTAGGGATAAACCAATAGTGGCAACGATAATTTCCATTGCTCCGCGTGCATTCATCCCTGAACCCATCGCCAAAGCTTCCCAATGGCTCAAACCCCCTAAACGAGAACCGATGTAAGCTCCCGTAAATTTGCCCACGCAGGCGACGGCGAGGACAATCAAGCCAAAGATGAACGTTTGGGGTACCAGCAGTTTGAGCAAGTCAACTTTCAATCCAGCACTGGCAAAGAAGATGGGCGCTAAAAAGCCTGCGGTGATCATTTCTAGAGTATGTCCAGCCTCACGGCTAAAGCGTCGGGATTGACCCGCCAAAATCCCAAACACAAAAGCACCCAAAGCGGCTTCGAGTCCCAACTCATGGGTAAGCGAGGCGGCGAACAGCGAGAGGATGAGTAGAACGGATAAACTTGCCGTTGACCCCCCAATCGAGTCATCTACCCACCGCAAAATCTGGTCTACAACAGTACGCCCAATCGTGAAGGCAATAGCCAAAAACAACACAGCAGACCCAACCGAAGTTAGAACCGTAGTGAAGTTAAATTTTCCGCTGCTAGCCAAACCCGACACCACAGACAGTAAAATCCAGCCGATGGTGTCGTCAGTCATCCCAGCCGCCAAGGTCACTTGACCAATATCACGGCGAATCAGATTTAAGTCCATGAGTACCTTAGCAATCACAGGTACTGCTGAGATGCTCATCGCGGTGGCAATAAACAAACTGAATACCAATCGCTTCGTTGGATCACTTAAAAAACTCTCTGGTAACAACCAGCCCAGACCAAATCCTGTGACAAAGGGTACAACAATCCCGCCTAGTGAAATCAATAGAGCCGTCTTACCCTTACGGATAATCAGGTTGAGGTCTGTCTCCAGCCCAGTCACAATGAGCAAAAACAGCACTCCTAACCACGAAACGACAGACAGAAGATTGGACTGTTCTTGGCTTTTCGGAAATATTTGTGTGTACAACGCTGGGAAGAGCCAGCCAAATAGGGAAGGACCCAGCAGTACACCTGCCAGCAATTCCCCAACAACAGGTGGTAGATCGATCCGGCGCATCAACTCACCCAATCCCCGTGCCACAAGGAGCAGCAACGACAGTTGTATCAGCACCAACAGCAGCTCGTGATGACCCAGAGGCTTGATAAGACTATCGCCTACCGCTTTCTGAGCCGCGATTACAGGTAGAAGCATTGAGGGAAGGATTTGCATAGAGGCATCCAGAGATTGGGTTATGAATTTTTTTGAAGAGGTTGTTTCAGATGAAGCTTTTTATGGTTCACCTTTACCTCAGTTAAAAGATGGTTTTGCACAAGAGGTTAGTTCTCTACATGTATCGTCCTTCGTTCTTAGCA
>NZ_DATNPA010000670.1:0-4985 GCF_036703385.1 Allocoleopsis sp.
AACCAGAAATCGGGTCAGTTGGTACGGGTCTAAGGGAGGGTCTGCTAAGGCAAAGACCAAAAGAATTTGGTCTGCATTCGCAACTGGGGGACGGTCTAGCTGGGTTTTGCGAGGTAGTACTTCTGCGATCGCACCTCGTCCACCTTCCCAGTCCGGTTCTTCCACCAAAACGCGATCCCCGACCATCACTCGCTGACCGATTTTTTTCAGCCGTGTCCGGCGAGTACATAGTAGGGTTACAGGTTGAATGTTAGAAGGTTGAACGTTGGTTGCAGGTTCTAGGTTAGCAGGTTGAAGGTTAGTTGGAGTGAAACCTACCTCTACTCCTTCGGAGAACGCTTCGCGAAGCGTTACCCCTTCGCGAACAGCTTTCAAACGTTCAACCTTCAACTCCTTCCAACATTCAACCTTTAACCTTCCAACCTTCAACCCTTGTTCTAACCGCACCTGATAGAAGTTGGCCTGCACCGCCACTACTGTTCCCAGTAAAGGTGTGGAGACTTGGGACAACTCGCTATCCGATGGTAATCCACTCATGCAGACGCTAGGGGACGCCGTACCTTCAGAGCAAAGTAGCCAGTGCGATCCTCAACGGCCTCAATGGGGTAGCCCTCCATCGCCAAACTATCAGGCACTTGCTCAATCGGTTCTCCGGCGTCGAGCCACACTTCTAATAAGGCTCCTGGCGTCATCTGCTCTAAACGGAGTTTGGTGCGCACAAAGTTAATGGGGCAAGGTGTTCCGCGCAAATCTAGCTGAGCATCAGGCGTCGGCTTGGGTGTCGATTCGGCTAAGTTACTCATCCGCGAAACAGCCCTCCTAAGAAGCCTTCTATACCACCTTTCCCGGTGCGATCGCCTTTAATTTTTGCCAGCTTCTCCAGTAGTTCCCGCTCATCTGCCGTGATGCGGGTGGGAATATCAATCAAAATCGTAATCAAGTGATCGCCCCGACTGACTGGATTCCCCAGTTTGGGTACACCGTGATTTTCCAATGTCAACACGGTATTGGGCTGTGTGCCTGGAGGAATCGTTAATTCCACTGGCCCATCCACTGTACTGGCTTCTAGGCGGCAGCCCAAAATGGCTTGTAAATAGCTGATCTTCAGATCGGATAGGATATTAATCCCTTCCCGATGAAACTCAGCGTCTTCCTCAATAAATAAGTAGACGTATAGATCTCCCGGAGGGCCTCCGCGCAATCCTGCGTCTCCTTCTTTAGAAACGCGCAGCCTTGTGCCATTATCGACGCCCGGTGGAATCGTGATTTTGAGCTTTTTCGTTTCCTGCTTGCGACCTGCACCGCCACAAGATTCACACTTGTCTTCAATGACCTGTCCTTCACCATTACAGGTAGGACAAACTGAGACTTGAGTGAAACTGCCAAAAGGCGTTCGGGTCGCACGACGCACTTGACCGGTTCCACTACAAGTTGGGCAGGTGCGGGGTCGAGTTCCTGGTTTTGCGCCAGTGCTGTTACAGACGTTACAGGTTTCTAGGTGAGGAATCCGGATTTCCTTTTCACCCCCAAACACAGCTTCCCGGAAGTCCAATTTCAAGTCCAGCCGTAAATCTTCACCACGAACCGGACCACTGCGTCGGCGAGTCGCTTGCTGACCCATACCACCTGCAAAGCCGCTGAAGAAGCTTTCAAAAATATCAGCAAAACCCATGTCGCCGATATCACCGAAGCCCGCACCAGCGCCACTGACACCGGCTTCGCCAAAGCGGTCATATCGGGCGCGGGTTTCTGGTTCTGAGAGGACTTCATAAGCCCGATTTATCTCTTTAAAGCGCTCTTCAGCCCCTGGCTCCTTGTTGACATCCGGGTGATACTTCCGGGCAAGGCGGCGGTAAGCACGTTTTAATTCCTCTTTGTCGGCGTCGCGAGAGACACCAAGAATGTCATAGTAGTCAGGCATAGAGCGCTGAACGGTGTTTTATTACTGTATAGGGGCGGGTTGAATTTAATGCGGGTAAATGGAGTGAGGTCACTAATGACCCATTCACAGCTCACCCGTATATCTATACCATTGTCTAGCAGAAAAACAGGTCGAGCGCTACCTTTTAGGAGCGTACCTTAGTCAACTGGCTCGTAGTCAGCTGTTACGGTCTCCTCATCAAAGTTGAGAATCAAGTCGTCTTGTTCGCTTGTAGAGGATGATTCAAAAGGTTCGCTAAATTCTGGCGTTGAAGATACCTCCTCGGTCTGTATAAGTTCTTCTGTGTCTACACTGGGTGAGGCTTGCTGATAGACAGCGGCACCAATCTCAAACAACTTTTGTTGGAAATCCTCCAGCCGTTGTTTCACTTCCTCAATACTAATCGAGGAATCTGCCATCGCCTCTTGTAGGTGTTGCTTCTTCTGCTCTCCTTGAGCCTTGAGATCTTCGCGAACCAAGTCACCACTGTCCTTCAAGGTTCCTTCGTAACTGTAGAAGAGGCTATCGGCTTGGTTCTTGAGTTCAACCAATTGTATGCGACGACGGTCTTCCTCAGCATATTTCTCTGCCTCGACGCGCATCCGTTCTACTTCACTGGCACTCAATCCTCCAGTATTCGTAATCCGGATTCTTTGTTCTTTGCCAGTTCCTTTGTCAGCGGCTGAGACTTGCAAAATCCCGTTCACATCGATTTCAAACGATACTTCGATTTGAGGTACACCTCTTGGGGCCGGGGGAATGCCGGTGAGCAGAAACTTGCCCAAGCTTTTGTTGTCCCGCGCCATCGCCCGCTCACCCTGTAGCACATGAATTTCTACAGAGGTTTGTCCATCCGTCGCGGTGGAAAAAACCTGAGACTTACTGGTCGGAATGGTTGTATTGCGATCAATAATTTTTGTAAATACTTCTCCTAAGGTCTCAATGCCCAGCGACAGGGGAGTTACATCCAGTAACAGCAAGTCTTCAACTTCGCCCCCTAGTACTCCCCCCTGAATCGCGGCTCCTAATGCGACGGCTTCATCGGGGTTCACCGACTTATCTGGCGTTCTGCCCCCAAAAAACTTCTTAATTGCTTCCTGTACGGCTGGGATACGGGTCGAACCCCCCACCAAGAGAATCCGATCAATATCATCTGGCTTCAGTTCAGAGTCTTTCAGCGCTTGGGTTACAGGCTCAATCGTTCCCGTAATCAATTCGCTCGCCAGTTCTTCAAACTTTGAGCGCGATAGCTCCATCTCCAAGTGTTTTGGGCCTGTCTCATCGGCTGTAATGAAGGGCAGGTTAATGGAGGTCGAAAGCATACTAGAGAGTTCAACCTTTGCCTTTTCAGCCGCTTCTCGCAAGCGCTGAAGTGCCATTTTATCGGTTCCTAGGTCAATCCCCTCTGTTGCTTTAAAGTTTTCACTCATCCAGCGAACAATCACATTATCGAAGTCATCGCCTCCCAGGTGATTGTTGCCGGATGTTGCCTTAACTTCAAAAACGCCGTCTCCCAGTTGTAGAATCGAGACATCAAAAGTTCCGCCCCCCAAGTCAAACACCAAGATTCGCTGCTCTTCAGACTGCTTATCGAGACCATAAGCGAGGGCGGCTGCTGTAGGTTCGTTGATAATGCGCAGTACTTCCAGACCGGCTATTGTCCCAGCATCTTTTGTGGCCTGCCGTTGGGCGTCTGTAAAGTAGGCAGGAACCGTGATTACGGCTTGCTCCACTGGCTCTCCAAGAAAGCTTTCGGCATCTGCCTTGAGCTTTTGCAGGATCATGGCGGAGATTTCTTGAGGGGTGTAAGTCCGTCCCCGTATTTGGACATCGACGGTGTCATCACGACCTTTGACGCAGTTATAGGGAACACGGGATCTTTCCATTGCGGTATCGTCCCACCGACGCCCTATAAAGCGCTTAATGCTGTAGATTGTGTTTTCTGCATTAGTTACGGCCTGCCGTTTTGCCAGTTGACCGACCAAACGTTCCCCTGCTTTGCCAAACCCCACTATACTCGGAGTGGTTCGCCCTCCCTCCGAGTTTGAAATGACGATGGGCTGACCACCTTCTAAAACAGCGACGCAACTATTGGTCGTGCCCAAGTCGATGCCAATAACTTTTCCCATAGGGCTTCGGCTTAAAATTATGTCAAGTTGTTTACGTTTAAGTTAAAGCGGGTACTAGAACGAACCTTCCTTTGGTTGAACCCTCTTGGAACTTTTAGTTAATCAAGATTGAACACCAAAGGATGGTTAATGCATCCTGCCACTTAGGTTTTTGGGGTACCTTCCTTTGAGGTTACCACCGAATCCTAAAGAGCAGCAACTCTGACTCTAGCGCTTTCTTCCGTAATTGGTTCATTCAGAAGAGGTAGATTGACTTTCACCAGATTCCTCACCCGAGCTTTCTGGTACGGATGCCACTTTAACCATCGCATGGCGCAGGACGCGATCGCCTAAGAAATATCCTCGCACCAGCTGTTCGATCACAACGCCTTCTGCGTATTCATTCGTCGGTTCCCGCATCACCGCTTCGTGGAGATTTGGGTCAAACTCTTTTCCTTCAGGGCGCATTGCAGAAACCCCAATGCGTTTGAGGCAGTCTACCAGCTGTTTATAAACCCCCTGGTAGCTTTTGTGGATGCCCATTTCCCCATCATTTTGGGGCTTGATTTGCGATCGCGCTCGCTCAAAGTTATCCACCACTGGTAGTAATTCACTCAGCGTGACCCGCTTGATCTGCTGCTCTAAATCTTCTTTCTCTTTGCTTGTACGCTTGCGGAAATTATCAAAATCTGCGGCAATCCGCATAGATTGAATCTTTAATGCTTCGCCTTGCTGATTTAGGTCTTCTAGGTGAGCCTTCAAGGCTTCATTTTCCTGCCTCAAGCTTGAGAGTGTCTCTAACTGCCCATCGCCTGCTGCATCGGCTACAGCTTGATTGGCTTGTTCCTCCCCATTGGCTCCTTCGAGGTTGGCTGATACCGATTTTGAATCGGCGGTTTGTTCCTCCAGTTCCGGTAGCGACTCTAAATCTATCAAGTCGCCCTCTGCTGCTGCCG
>NZ_DATNPA010000671.1:0-4685 GCF_036703385.1 Allocoleopsis sp.
AATTCCGACAGCCGTAGTACTGATAACTGGGATTGCGCTTTAGCACGCACTTATGACCGCATCGATCGCAAATAACAAGCCCCAGCTATCTGAGATATACTAATACCGAGCAGAAGGGGTGAGGTATCAGGTTCAGCCGAAATCTCTAGGTAATTTTCTGGTCGCTCTGCCAGTAAGCAGATAATAGGTTCATTGTCAAGGATGTATTTATCATCTTTGATGACATAACCCCAAGGCGCTCTTGTCCAAGCCACTTGATTGGTGCGACGGAAGTCAAACCCGTTCTTGACTCTCTCCCTGAGCATGCGCCGCTCGTGGACGGCAAACATAGCCTGCATATCCGCACTTAGCTCTCCAAAAGCTGTGCTCAGGTCAACTTCTCCTTGGTCCAGTAGGTGCAATTTGGTATTAGAGTCTCTTAGTATTGCCTTGAGTTCTAGATAGAGTAGTTCTTGCCTAGTGAGTCGATCCCATCTCGTGGCAACAATGAGCTCCACTTCACCCTGCTTCACTAAATCTAAGAGCTGCGTAAAAGCTTCTCTCTCTGCATTGGCTCCTGATTGAATATCGTGGTAGATCTCATCTACTCCAAACTGCTCAAGTCTATGCATTTGCTGCTTGAGAGCATTGTGGTCATCCGCTTGTTCCTGGGTTGACACTCGTGCATATCCGATGATACGGGCCATATTGACTCCTGAATGAGAACGATGGAAATTTGTGCACCTGTAATTCAAGTGACACCTGCACAAATCAGGTTCTTCCCGGTAGTAAAATTTAGGCTCTGTCAAGAAACAGATAGTCTTGAGATCTAGAAAGATTCTGAGAAACTGAGATGAACCGAAAAATCTCCTGGCTTCTGGACATGATGCTTTGTCTAATTGGGAAAAATGAGAGACGGTAAACTTTCTCGGTGATGAGAATTTAAGCCAAAAAGCTTTTTGGCTAATCACTTCACTTGCTTACCTGTACCCAGATTGACACGGATATCCGTCAATCGGGCGGTTTCGCATTAAAGGTTGTAAGCCTTACGTAGTAAGGGTTTCAAAAACTATTTGGGTCAGGGAGTACTAGGATCGTCTTTTTCCCTCTCCCTTGTCCGATTTGGCAGACAATTTTGTTACCGTCAACGTAGCAATCATGGCAATTCGGACTATCTACCGCTTGAATCCATCTACTTAGAGCGCTCAAAAAAGGCTTCCAGTAGTTATCGTTGAATCGATCTTGCTTCTCCAGGGACAGGGCTACTTCCATCAATCGATAAAAATGAAGTGATGTAGAGGGAGTAGCAGGGTTTTCTAGGTTTTTGAGAGCTTTGATAATCTGGTACAGGTGTTGAACGAAGGGCTTTTTCCCAATTGCATCGTTCGCCTGGATTTCCTGATGGTCTATGTTTTTAGCTTCCTGCATCAGTTGGAGATACCAGTCGGATGCATGGCGGTAGTGTTGAGTGTCGGGGTGTGAACAGTCGTGACATGAGATACACAGTTCAAGTGTCCTGAAAAATAGCTCTCCTCTAGGTTCAAGTAACTTGGCGTACTTGCGTTTGACAGGAATTTTGAGTTTGGGATTCCACTTCTTTTTGACAACCCAATACAGAGTAATGCGCCATTCACCCCCAGCCAAATCTATGTGTTGCTGGATGGCTGGTTGCAACAGGGGTGAGAGCGGCAAAGGTTGATCGAGCAAACGCATTGTCAAATCCCAGGGGTGAGGAATTCCATCCGTTGGTAGTCGCGGCATGATTCTCAGTCCCATTTGACTTCTTACTCCTGTTGAGTTGAGGTTTCTGGAGTTGGCACTGGAGCGAATTTTTCCGGGTTTAAGTTCTTTTTAGCCTTAAATGCCACTACTGTCGCCAACCAGAAGCGGATTGAGTCGGGTACTCTTTTTTGCAATCGCTCAACTGAAGTTCCTGCGCTAGATACTCCTCAAAGCTTACTCAGCATACTATCTCATGTGCGCCAGCCAAATTTAGATGCCTTTGCCCTGCACCTTGAAAGGGCTAGTCCTAGTTACTTTAAAGTTTTTTACGTCTTCATTTTTCCAAAGTCTAAAAGGAGTTGATTGTGGCATTTCTTCTAAAGAAAATTTAATAGTTCTGCTGACACTTTTGCCAACAACGTAAAATAGTAATAGGTCATACCGCAATATTTCTTAACTCATGAACTTCAGCGAGTTTCCGCCAAGGAGTCCCCCATATGAACAAGCTCAAGTGCTCGCAAACAGTCATCTTATTAATGCTCGCCGTTGTACTGTTTTTGATGATGCCTTACTTGAGCGCTCCACAGCTAGGAAATGCCTGGATTAGCCGTCTAGCTTTGGCATCTGAACTTACACCAGCTCCCACTCAAAAGCTAGCAGAAGTGGAACATCTGGCACAACCCCACTTGGCTAGTCCTACGAGTGCCAACACAACTTCATCCCTCGAGAATCAGAAAAGTCCAGCTTCGTACCGACCCGATGTCACATTTAAGCTAGAGACGAGTATTGGGGAAGGAAAATTAATCTTCTCTGGTGTTGGGAACAAAATTAACGGTATAGCTAACCCCGATTTAAAGATAAAAATTGGTGAGATTGTACAGTTAATTCTGGTGAATGGAGATGGCGCGGAACATGACATTGCTTTGCCCGATTTCAACACTTACTCGGATGCGGTAGTTGCTAAAGGAGCTAGTTCGGTGATTGTTTTCCGGGCTGATAAACAGGGAGTATTTCCCTATTTCTGCACAATTCCCGGTCACCGTCAAGCAGGAATGGAAGGTCGTTTGATTGTGATGGGTAAGGATGAAACTCAAAAAGCCACTTCGTCGAGCGCAAGCATCGTCCGCAATCCAACAGACTTACCCAAACCTATTAGCGAGCGCTTGCCCCAATTGGTGCGGGTAAACTTGGAAGCTGTGGAGTTGCAAGGAAAGTTAGCACCAGATACGACCTACAACTATTGGACGTTCAACGGCAAGGTGCCAGGTCCGTTTATTCGAGTTCGTCAGGACGATACGGTGGAGCTGCACTTAAAAAACAGCGCTGATAACCGGATGATTCACTCGATCGATCTCCATGCAGTTACGGGGCCCGGTGGTGGGGCAATCTTCACACAAGTTTCGCCGGGTCAGGAAAAAGTCTTCACCTTCAAAGCCCTCAATCCAGGATTGTTCGTCTACCACTGTGCTACGCCGATGGTGTCACACCATATTGCCAACGGCTTGTATGGCTTAATTCTAGTAGAGCCAACAGGCGGGCTGGTGCCGGTCGAGCGAGAGTTCTACCTGATGCAAGGGGAAATTTACACAGTTAAACCGTCAAATCAACCTGGCCCTAATGAGTTCAGTGTAGACAAACTGCTAGTCGAACAACCGGAATACTTTGTCTTTAATGGTGCTGTCGGAGCGATAACAACTGAATACCCATTACAAGCGAAGGTGGGAGAAACAGTACGGCTATATTTTGGTGTAGGTGGGCCCAATCATTCCTCGTCATTCCATGTGATTGGTGAAATTATGGATCGAGTTTACGACCAAGCTTCCCTGAGTTCCCCACCAAAAACTAATGTGCAGACCACCTTAGTACCGCCTGGTGGGGCTACAGTTGTGGAATTCCAACTCGACGTACCAGGGCGCTACACTTTAGTAGATCATGCTCTATCGCGTTTGGAACGAGGATTAGTCGGTTACCTGGTAGCTCAGGGACAACCGCATCCAGAAATATTCCATCAGGATGCAGCTCATAAATTGGAATGAGCAGAAAGTTCAGTCTCCGAGAAAAATACACCCGTTCTTTTCCCCCAAAGAAGGGGGGTGGGTCGGCGTAATGAACTTTCCGTAAAACGGAGTTTTGTACTAGGTTTTTTCATTGGCTTTTACGCTCTTTCTCTCGTTAGATTAACCCGAAAAACATTTGAGGGTTTTATCGATCGCATCGAGAGTGCCGTCATAAAGATGACAGCAATGGTACAGGATGTATTGATACTTTCTGTTGCTTCATCTCCATTCCCCTTGAAGCGTGAAAGCCGCCCAGTAAAAAGGGTCTTTCCATTGTGAATTCTGTAACATCTCAATCTGGGCGGCTCTTAGAGCCGTGGCTGGCTGTAATTTTTCTTGCAGCATCTTCTTGTAAAATCGGCTCATCAGTTCTGATGTGGCTTCATCATTCACGCTCCACAAACTGACCAGTACTCGTGGCGCACCAGCATACATAAAGCCTCTTGTCAAGCCAATCAATCCTTCTCCTTTGACCTCCTGCCCCAATCCAGTTTCACAGGCGCTCAGGACAACTAATTCCGATGGGAGGTTGAGGTTAAAGATGTCGTGGAGTGTCAGGAAGCCATTTTCGGGTGTACCCTTCTCATCGACTAGCGATAGTACCACACCTGATAATTCTGGATTCTTGCTGTTAAGAATACCGTGAGTGGCAAAATGTACAATTTGGTACTGACTGAGTACAGAGCTAGTGGCTAAAGCTCGACTGGCGGCAAAATCGAGAGCTTGCATTTCTTGTGCCGACGGCACTAGAGTCAAAATCCGCTCGGCCTCTTTCCGGGTAAAGGGCAAGCGATTGAATGTAATGCCTGATTCTCTCGCCGATGTTGTTAAGGCTTGGATGTTTAGGTCATTTGGGGTGACAGAGCGAGTTGCCTGTTTCTCCAGAGAGGGGCTGTTTGCTCGGCTTGATGTCTTGACTCGCCGATC
>NZ_DATNPA010000672.1:0-9671 GCF_036703385.1 Allocoleopsis sp.
AGAAAATCGCCCAGTTCTAGCCGTTACCTGCGTGGCTTTGATGGCAATGATGTTTTTCGCTATGGGTGGCTTAGTAACAGGGCTTGGTGTGGCTAAAATTCATTCTTTATAAAGCATTGGAAGTTTGCACAACTACCTCCATGCTGAATCCTAAACTTGTCTCAAAAGGTGATTGATGACTCAAAAACTATCCCGCAATCTTCAAGTAGAAGATGAACCAATATACGGTGCCATTTGGAAGCGATTAAAATACTTTCCCAAGGGCTTAGCAATCGGTTCTCAAAATCCACCAAAAGTTTCAGGCCCCGCTGCGGCGGCCTTAATTAGTGCAGCATTTGGTTGTTTTCTGATGATGGTGACTCATCACTTATCAGATACATCCAAAGCACGAGAAAAAATTGTTTGGATGATTGGGAGCTGGATACCTGGAAGCCATAGCGATAATCCAATCTGGGGCAACATTGGCAGTTACACCGGAAAAGAAACGATGTTGTTGATCGGCTGGCTGGTGAGTTGGCCTATCCTCCACTTTCTCTGGAAGAACAAATCTATCAAATCCAAAACGATCTTTTTTTGGTTCTTTACCTTATTGATTGCTGCCACCGCTATGAGCTGGCATCCCCTATTTCCCTATTTGCCATTAACGTAAGACGTGAGGAGTTAAGTAATGGAGACAGCAACACAAAATCGGTCACTGCAAACCAAGCGGATATCAGCGAAGGAGCTGCATCAGTACATCTGGATTTTGATAGGAGTTTTTACTCTAGTAGCCGCCACATTCCCTACTGCTTTGATGCGAGTCAGTAAGGACAAAAAATTTGCCGCTTATAACTTTCACTTGAAGTCTTTAACTATTGAGGGTCAGTTGCCAAAGCCGTCTAGCCAATCATCAGACGTTCAGCCTGTTGTCGCTCAGCCTTTTGCACGGACGGCAAGTAGTGGCAATACGGAAAAAACCCTCAATATTTCAAGCGCGTCAACTACCAACCAGGCGGCTCAGGCGCGTCATCCGTCTAACGCGACAGCAGAAATTACCAACACCGAGCAACTAGCAGCTTTGAACCAAAAGCTACACAGCCAAATTGAGCAAGTTTGGCAAGCCAGCCGCCGCAGGTTCGATCAGGCGTTAGAGTACCGCATCAGTGTGCGCGAAGACGGAGCGATCACATCCTACGAAGCCATCAATTCAGCGGCCTCGGATTACCTCCAACAAACTCCCCTACCAAAATTGTTTGTGCCTCCTACCCCTAACAAAACCGGTACCCAAGCAGGGGGTTCTATCCAGGAATCCGTCGGTCAATTTCGGGTTGTGTTTACTTCCCAAGGGATACTCGAAGTCAGCCCCTGGCATGGGTGGGGTCGGTAATACTGTCAGGACTTACGCAATATCCGTCGATTAGCCCCCCTAACCCCCCAAGCTTGGGGGAACAAGATCTTACTCCCCCCAGATTTGGGGGCTGGGGGGCTAATGCGTAAGTCCTAACTGTTTTGGGTTGTTAGTTTTTCAACCCAACAACTAACAACCTTTGCTGATTTGAGAGGTACCAGCTGTTGAGAATGATTGACACTTAAAAAGTTAACAATTATTCTTCTAAATTAGAGAATTATTTGCAATAACTTGCGATTCATGCCAGACCCATTTCTGCTTAAGAAAACTCCTCTGTGGAATCGTCGTCAACTGCTCAAGTTGGGACTGGCAGGAATTGGCGTGGCGGGAGCGGCTTTGGCTGCACAACAGGTTGCCCAAACGCGCCAGTCAACCACGAAGGTTAGGGTGCCACCGCTCCCCAATGATGCCTCTTCCTCCGAAGGTCATGGGAGTAGCCCTATGGCAATGCTCCGGAATTTTGATTATGGCACAGTCAAAAAGGAAAACGGACGGACGATTCGCGAATTTCGGATTGTTGCCGGAAATAGTACGGTTCAGCTCAATAGTGCTGTATCCTTTGTGACTTGGAACTTCAATGGTCGTGTGCCGGGGCCAACGCTACGTGCTAGAGAAGGCGATCGCGTCCGGATTGTTTTCCTCAACAACGGTGGACATTCTCACTCCATGCACTTTCATGGCATCCACCCAGCTGAGGCCGATGGTGTCAAACCCTTGCGTCATGGTGCGGCGACGATTTACGAATTTGATGCCGAACCTTACGGGGTTCATCTCTACCATTGCCACACGGCACCGGTAACGCGACATATCAGCAAAGGATTGTATGGCATGTTCATCGTTGACCCTCCCCAAGGGCGTCCCCCTGCTGATGAAATGGTGATGATTATGGGCGGCTATGACATCAACGAGGACAACAAAAATGAACTCTATGCCTTTAACGGAATGCCGCACTACTACATGCATCAGCCGATCCCCATCTACCAAAATCAGCTGGTGCGTTTGTATCTCCTCAACATGATTGAGTTCGATCCTGCTGTTACCTTTCACATTCACGCTAACTTCTTTCGCGTCTATCCTACCGGGATGACCCTAACACCCAGCTATGAAACCGATGTAATTACGATGGGAACGGCAGAACGGCACATCCTGGAATTTGCCTATCCCTACACGGGTAAGTATATGTTTCATCCCCACCAAGATGCGATCGCTGAAACCGGTTGCATGGGAAATTTTGAAGTTATCGCTCAAGCCTAGTGAATTCCTGAATGATTAGTTGACAAAGATTCTTACTAGCTAGAAAATTAAAAACTAAATTGATGTTGCGAAAGAATTTTAATAAGCAACTAAAGCTCTCGTGTCAAATTACAAATTTCTGAAGGTACAATGAATTCTATTTTCCGTTTCCTTGCTCTTGCTGTTGCCAGTGCGCTATTGGTGGTTCTGACGAACTGCGCCCCCTCTCCAAACTCTGGTGTAACCTCAACCTCTTCCCCAGCTGAAAATTCCAGTCCGGCGGCAACAAGTACTCATCATTCAAGCAGCGCCAAGGATAAAATCAACATCAATACCGCAATTTTGTCCGATTTAGACAAATTAGAAGCCAAATTGGGGATTCCAGCCCTCTCCAATAAAATTCAGGCGAGTCGCCCCTATGCCAACCCTGAGGAACTGGTGTCCAAAAAGGTGATTGCTCAGGATCAGTTTGACCAAATTAAGGATATGGTCACTGTTGAGGATATCGTACTCACTGGAGAGGCCAAAGATGTAGATTATATGAGCAAGCTGGGCTTGATGAAGGGGCATTTGCTGGTTGCCAAGGAACTGCTGAATGCGCAGCTACCCAAGCAGGCTGAACCTCATATCGGTCATCCAGTCGAAGAAATTTACGTCGATGTGGAAGAGCAGCTCAATGAGCGGAAAGTCCCAGAATTTAAAAAGACGTTGATCGGCTTGCAAGACTTGGTGAAATCAAATCCCAAGGATGCTAAAGTGACAACGA
The DNA here is from genome assembly GCF_036703385.1 of Allocoleopsis sp. Classification (NCBI taxonomy): domain Bacteria; kingdom Bacillati; phylum Cyanobacteriota; class Cyanophyceae; order Coleofasciculales; family Coleofasciculaceae; genus Allocoleopsis; species Allocoleopsis sp. The sequence continues at coordinate 3,387 of NZ_DATNPA010000672.1, forward strand.
ATTTCGAGCAGTCGATGCAGTCAGTGGATCAGGCGATTCAAGTTTTGCCAGAACAACAGCGTCAATCGCCTCAATTCGTGCTACAGGTAATCAACGAGTTACTGGATGCAGCGAACTCAGAATATGGGGCTGCGATCGCTAACGGCAAAATAGGCGCTGTGATTGAGTATCAGGACTCACGGGGGTTTGTCACCTATGCCGATACCCTCTTGGGACAAATTTCCGACCCCCTGACGAAATCAAATCCCGAAGCTCAAAAAGCGATCGCCGACAGCATGACTCAACTGAAAACCGCATGGCCTTCCGCCCAAGCCCCTGCCAAACCCGTGATGGCTCCTGAGCAAGTCTCCCAGCTAATCAAGACCATTGAGCAGAATGCTCAAAAGGTTCTGAAAGCCTAAGCTCCAGAGTGTAAAGCTCAATCCAACGCCCTCTCATTTCTAGCGACGAAGAAAAATCAAACTTCATGAAACCGCTAGATTTGACAAAAAATTCATAGGTGTATGTTCAGGATTCGTTAATTCTCCTCAAGTAATTGTGTTCAGGTGTCAGTCTTGTAATTTACTATCTTGATGAAGCTGACAATTCTAGTTGTATCTAGTTGTAGCCGTAGCTGTGGTGCTTCGTTTTAGACCAAGACCGTCTAGGATTATTCCCTGAATTTTTGAGGAGTTAGATGAATGATGCGTTTTAATGCTGTGGTGATTGCCAGTATCCTCCTGCTTGGGGGGATAGGGGGTTGTAATCAAGAACAGCCCAATGAGGCCGTGGTCTCAACACCCCAAATTGTCAAAAGACCGAAAAAGCCCAAGGCCGCTCCCCCCAAGTCCACAGCGGCTGTAAATCCGGCGGCGAGTCCTGGTGCTAGTCCTGCTGCGAGTCCAGAAAAAGGCAAGACAGCCGTAGCACCAGCTACTACTGCCAAGGCGACGGCTAAAACGAATGATGGTGCCAAGCCAACTTTAACGAAGTTGAATGGCTACTTGCCCGCTGCTGTGAAGGCATTGCAATCCAACGATATTGCCAAAGCCAAAGAATATGCCAAGGGTTTTAGCGATAACTGGCAGCAGAAGATTATCCAATTTCGGGTAAAAAACAAATCTAAAGCTGACTACGACAAACTGGCAGCAGCGGTTACTCAGGTCACCAATACCGTGATCAAACCGGCAAATCCAGACAAAACCCAAGCGATCGCATCGCTTCAATCTCTCTCGCAAGCTGTGACGGAGTATACAAAAAGCCCTTGAGGATGAGCCTTCTAGAATGATTCCGCCTAGTTAAAGACCCTTAAGCTAAGGCGATCGCTCCCTCGTGTAGTGCTTTGTCTGGTGGTGAACTTGGAGACGAGCACCTAAATCGTCATGAGAAAATTTCAACAACCCATAGAACCAAACTTCAGCATGAAGGAACTCGATCTAAAAGCCACCACTGACATCCTCAACTCGATCATGGAATTTGAGCTGGCAGGGGTAGTCCGTTATACCCACTATTCCCTGATGGTGACCGGCCCCTACCGCACTCCGATTGTGGATTTTTTCAAAGCGCAAGCCACAGAATCCTTACTCCATGCCCAACAGGCTGGAGAGATTCTCACCGGTTTAGAAGGGCATCCCAGCCAGCGAATTGCTCCGATTGAGGAAAGTTACAAACACTCAGTGCGGGATATTCTCGAAGAAAGCCTCAACCATGAGAAAAAAGCCCTAACTCTCTACAAGCAATTACTAGAAACCGTAGAGGATTCCAGTGTTTATTTGGAAGAGTTTGCCCGTACCATGATTGGCCAAGAAGAAATGCACAACATAGAAATAAAAAAAATGTTGCGCGATTTTAGTTAAGGGGTCAGTTGTTAAGAGTCAGTAGTCAGCGGTCTGTGGCTACTGACCCCTGATTAGGAATAAAAGAGCAATAGTAATGAAAATAACTAAGGACTAATAACGAATGGATTTTAGTGCTGCTTTACCGACTTTTGTCATTACCCTGCGCGAAGGCGTTGAAGCTGCCCTCGTGGTGGGAATTGTTCTGGCTTGCCTGAAAAAAGCCAAAGCTGGACATCTGAACCCTTGGGTTTATGCGGGTGTTGCTGTTGGACTCGTCGCCAGTGCCTTGGTCGGCGTCTTGTTTAGCTGGGTCATTCAAAGCTTGAGCGCAACCTATCCGCAGTATGCGCCCGTGATTGAGCCATTGCTAGAGGCTGTCTTTGGTGTGATTGCGATCGCCATGCTCAGCTGGATGCTCATTTGGATGACTCAACAGGCAAAATACCTAAAAGGGGAAGTTGAAGGTGCGGTTACGGCGGCGATTAAACAAGGTGATGGTGCGGGTTGGGGCGTCTTCACCCTAATTCTGATTGCTGTCCTGCGAGAAGGATTTGAAACCGTGTTGTTTATCGTTGCCAAATTTCAACAAGGCTTAGTTCCGGCCTTAGGTGCGATCAGCGGGATTGCGGTAGCAGCAGGAATTGGTGTTTTGCTGTTCAAGTGGGGCGTGAAAATCAATATCCGCCTCTTCTTTCAAGTGATGGGCGTTTTGTTACTCCTAATTGTTGCCGGTTTAGTCGTCTCTTCTTTATCACTTTTTGACGAATCCGTCAATACATTAGCCCAGATGGATCGGAAATCAGCCGAGTTATGCTTCTACTACGAACGGTTTGCGAAAGACCATTCCTGCATTTTAGGCCCACTGGTTTGGAATACCAGCAGCATTTTACCCGATGATCAGTTTCCCGGCGTAGTGTTTAAAGCTTTAATTGGCTACCGGGACAAAATCTATGTGGTTCAAGCCGTAGCTTACTTGTTGTTTATGTTCACGATTGGCAGTCTTTATTTCAACAGCCTAGGGGTGCCAGTCGGTGCAAGTATTCAGCGTGAGAAATCCGCAAGCCGGAAGTGATATCGATGCCAGTTTGATACTGATGAGTTCGCCAAAAACGGCAAAAAAACTTGCATGGCATTGGGTTAAGAATAGCCATGACAATGATTATCTTCTCTTTATCTTTGTGGAAAACTCGCCATTTTCTGTGGAAAAGTACCCCTATCTGTGGAAAACTAGGGGTCTACTGGATGAATTTCTGGTTCAAAGCTAACCTGATCGGACTGGTAATCGGGTGGCTCAACATGAATTACAACTCGAACAGGACTAAAGCGTTCTTCTAGTCGCGATTCAACTTCTTCGGTAATTTTGTGAGCGGTTTCCACATCTTTAGCATCGAAGAAAATCGACTAGCAATCAAGCCTAAAACGTTGTTCGCACTATCGGTCACACTATGCAACGCCCCCTTATACTGTTTTCCCAAGGATTTGCAACCAATCTAATCTTACTTCCCCCTTGAGGGCTAATCGCGCTAAAGTCTTACAGTGAAGAGCGCTCCAGCCTCCAAACCACCGCTGTCAAGATAGCGGCGGCACCAAGAATCAGCGCTGCAACGTGAAAGGTACCTTGTACCCCATAGACGAGTGCCTCAACGGGTGCTGTTGTGAGCTTAGTGTTGAGTGCAAGGTTACGGCTACTGAGAGTCAACCCTGCAAACAAAGCCCCCAGTAACGGCACACCAGCAGTCTGCCCCAAAGTGCGCGACAACGACAACAACCCCGAAGCAATACCCAGCCTCTCTCGCGGGACTCCTCCCATAATCGCGCTGTTGTTGGGTGACTGAAACATGCCAAACCCGATGCCAAACGGTGCAACCCGCCAAATATAACCAAGTTCAGTCAACTGAGCATCCATAGTACTCAACAGTAAGCACCCAATCACCATGAACACCAGCCCGCTCAAGCTAATGATACGCGGCCCAAAACGGTCAGACAGACTGCCGGATATAGGTGCAACAATCCCGCCTAATACGGGGGACACCGCCAAGAGCAACCCCACTTGCTGAGTGGACAATTTCACAACCAGTTCGAGGAAGAAGGGCAGGATAAAAATTAAACCTGTGATTGCGATAAATACCAATAAGCCCATCAACAAGCTAAGGCTGAACTGGAGGTTGCGAAACATATCCAGCGCCAGCATGGGCTGATTGATGCGGGATTCGATCGCTAAAAAACCCACTAAACCAATCGCCGCCAGGGTGAGCAATGTCACCGCCATACCACTGCCAAAGCCTCGGTTTTGTCCCTCTGTCATACCAAGGGCAAAGCAGGTTAATATCGCGGTCATCAGCAACGCCCCAATCGTATCAAAGCGTTGTTTTGAACCACTTCTCGCCGAAGCGGGTACAACACGAGCGACGATGAAACTCGCGAATATGCCAATCGGGACATTGACCAGAAACAGTGTACGCCAACCTGCGATCGCAATCAGCAACCCACCCACCGTTGGCCCCAGCGCAATTCCCAGGGAAACAACCGCACCAATAATCCCTAACGCCCGCCCGCGTTCCGAATCGGGGAAAACTTCTGTGATAATCGCCGCCCCCAGCGCGGAGATAAACAACGCGCCAAATCCCTGAAGCGCCCGAAAGGCAATGAGAAACTCGACATTGGGTGCCAGTCCGCACAACAGCGAACTCAGCGTAAACACAATCAACCCAATATTGTATAAACGCTTCTTGCCAAACATATCGCCCAAGCGTGCCGCACCGAGTACTAAGGCAGTGATGATCAGCAGGTAGCTGAGGACAACCCATTGAATAGTGGCAAAGCTAGTGTTGAGCTGTTGGACCAGCGTGGGTAGGGCGATATTAACGATACTGGTATCCAGGGTAAACATAAGTACGCCCAACCCAATGCCTAGCATCGCCCACCATTTAGCCTGGGGTGACGGATTGGGTAGAGTCCCGGAAGAATATGCTCTCGTGCTGTTCATGCTCAATATCAGTCGTGGAATGGCTCAGTCGTCCTGGGTTTCTCCGGCACAAGAAGCTCTCTTCAGCCTTGTGGAGATTTTTACCTCGTACCCTAATTATTAGCTAGCGGATAATTCGCTTTCAACTGAGATTAGGACGAGTAAGATGCCCATCCCACAAGAGTTATGTTTTATTGTGGGGTAGGCGTCCCGCCTGCCCCTGAATTGATCAAACAGAACTCAGCCAAGATTCTGGCTAGCGAGCTCTACAATCTTGACGATCGCCCTTGTGGTTGAGTATATTACAATAGAACATTTGTTCTATCAAGAAATCAAGTTTTAGGTGATTCCGAATACCCTGTTGAGGGAAATACACCGGGTAACGCTCATTCAAATTATGCCTTGAAAAGATAAGTCAACGTCCGGAATCTTGGCAAAGTCTCGTGTAGTTAAACACAGATAAACAGCGTAATAAATTCCTCTTCAAAGCGTTAGCTTTTAGGAATAAAACACGCCCAATTTCGAGTATCGCCGTATTGCTCATTGTTGAGTTAAATATTGTGTAAGGAGAACCATCGTGGTTGCGACTAAAGACAGCAAAGAACAGATTTCTAAAGCATTTCAGCAAATCCTTACCGACCGAAAAAGAATTGACTCAAGAATCGCCACAAAAGAAGAGGAAGCGGAAAAAGAGAAGAATAAGCAAATTTTAGAAGTTGCTTCAACGTATACCATTGATGGTATTGTCAAAGGACTCGCTGATTTACAACTTGAATTTGGCAATATTGTCAATGGACTTTCAGAAAAATTAACCCAAGAAGCCTCCAAATTAGATGAACTGAATCGTGCCATCAGTGTTGAAACTCAGCACTTACAAGACCTTCAGCAAGTTCGAGTGGTTGCCGATGCTCTACACCTTCTCACCCAAGAACATCAGGAAAAGCTCAAAACGCTGGAACAAAATGCCGCTAATCAGCGAGAAGCCATCGAAAAAGATATGGCCCAAAATCGGAAAAATTGGGAGAAAGAACAGGAAGAATTTGAGAATACAGTTCAAGAGCAAAATGAACGCTTAATTAAAGAGCGGCAGCAAAAAGAAGCGGACTATGTATACGAATTAGAGCGCAAACGTAAAGTTGAAACGGATGAGTACGAAGAGTTAAAACGCACTCAAGAACGAGAATTATTAGAAGCGAATCAAGAAAAAGGCAAGCAATGGGCTGAGCGTGAAAAAATCCTTACAGAGCGTCAACCCTTGTTTGAAGAGTATCAACAAAAAGTTGAAGCCTTCCCCGGTGAGATAGAGGAGGCGGTGAAGAAGGCGAGAGAAGAGGCCATCAAAGATATTCACCAAGATGCCAAGGTGAAAGCTGAATTAGTTAAGAAAGAGTGGGAATCCACAAAACAGGGTTATGACTTTAAGATTCAGTCACTAGAGCAAACTATTCAAAAGCAAGTCGAACAAATCGAAAACCTCTCAGCTCAGTTGCAAGAGACGATGAA
>NZ_DATNPA010000673.1:0-4138 GCF_036703385.1 Allocoleopsis sp.
TAAAAGCTCTAAAAAAACGCTCAAGTGTTTGTTTGTCAACCCCTTCTTTGCAAGCTGATACTCTCACTACTGTACTAGGATCTAGTCCAGTGCGTTCACTTAATTCTTCAAGGGTATACTTGTTTCCAGAATTTTCCTCATACTCCGACCTGAGTCTTGCCTCCTGAAGTTTTTGCCATCCTTCAGGGGTGAGGATAATCCCGCGCTTGCGTCTTGGCTTGTGCAGATTCATTTTGGGAATGTGTTAAAGTCCGGGGTCTTTTCAAAGAGTGCCCAATGCTTTATTACCAAGCTCCTCCTCACAAGCACCGCTATAAGAGCGGTAACATCAGTAGCTCCGGAACCACAGCTAGTTACGGCTGGCAGTATATTACAAAAAGTCCCTGAGGCTGTAAGTACTTAAAATTACAAAAATTCTCTGAGGATGTTGTGAGTACCCCATATTCCGCCCTCTCAAACGGCACAGATGATAACTTTTGTCCCCTCCTTCGGCTCCTGTACCCTCTGTCACCAGCGATACCATCAGCTTGGCTTCGCGTCGTATGGTAGGTAGGCTACTAATCCATCTGCACCCATTCATTGATGAGTTGATACAGAACATAACGCATCTTGACTCGTTTCTGTGTGCAGAGGACTTTGAACTGAAGCTTTAGAGATTTTGGAATGTATCCTTTAACATCTTCATAATCTTCGTCAGACACATCGGCGGGGGATTCTGGAACAGGCGCATCTGCTTGTATCCATTTCTCGATCAGATCCTCCAGAACCTCACTCATCTCCAACTCTTTCTGTACGCAGAGAACCTTGAACTGAAGCTTTAGGGATCTCGGTACAGTTCCCTTGACAACCACAGACTCCTTAGTGTCTCTTTTAGTCACAACACCACGGTAAACAGAACTATCTCTACTAGCACTGTAGTTGTCACGTTGGTCTCTATTCCTAATCAACTGAGGTTTGTTGCCGTTCAGTTTTTCAATTCAGGAGAGTTGTGTCTAGGGAAGATTAGGGAGTTAAGGACGAACTTAAGCTTTTCATCTTTGACATTTCCCTTGCTTTTTACAGAGAGGAACAGGAGTTGTGGAGAACTCGATACACGTTACTTTGGCAAGAGAAGTGAAAGTCGAGGCTTATGCCCTCCACACGAAAATAGCGATCGCCACAACCAGCATCAATAATCCGACAGCGCAAACTCCATGCCATTGCCAAACACTCCAACCATAGGCACCGAAAAAAGACCCTATAGCTCCACCCGCAAAATAGGACATGATGTAAACCGCGTTCAGGCGATTGTGGATTTCTGATGGCAGGCTATAGATGCGTGTCTGGTTAGACACAAGAGTAGCTTGCACACCCAAGTCCAAGAGGATGACCCCGACAATCAAACCCCAGAGCTGGTGTCCAAATAACCAAAACACGAAGAATGACGAAGTTGTAATTGCAATACCTAAGCCCACTGTCAGCCTTGGACTTTTCCTATCTGCCAATCTCCCAACAACAGGCGCAGCCGCAGCACCGACCACACCCACCAAGCCGAACAACCCAGCCACTTCGCTTCCATAGTAATAGGGCGGCGATTCCAGCAAGAAGACAAGAGTACTCCAAAAGGCACTGAAAGCCCCAAACGACATCGCTCCGATTATCGAAGCTTCGCGCAGTATGGGCTGAGAGCGAACTAACCAGAATAATGACTGCATCAATCGCCCGTAAGACATCTTGATCTGAGGCTGACAGTATGGGAGCAACACAGAGGCGCTACAGGCGAGGACAATCATCAGTCCTCCCGCAATCCAATACATCCCTTGCCAACCAAAACGTGCTCCGATAAATCCGCTCACCGTTCGCGCCAAAAGGATGCCGATGAACAAGCCGCTCATCACAGTTCCTACGACTTTTCCTCGCTGTTGAGGTAAGCTGAGTTGAGCGGCAAAGGGAATAATTAGTTGCGCGACAATTGTTGTCATGCCAATCACCAGGCTAGCCACAACCAGCCAGGTAAGGCTTGAGGACACCGCCGCCGCCAAGAGAGCGCAGGCAGTAGCTGCGAGCATGGTAACAATTAACTTCCGCCGTTCCATCAGGTCGCCCAAGGGGACAAACAGGAACATGCCCACGGCATAGCCGATTTGCGTGAACATGGGGATGAAGCCTGCCTGTTGAGCGGATACTTGAAAACTCTGTCCTATCTGTGCAAGTAGCGGTTGGTTGTAGTACAAATTCGCAACGGCAAATGCACAGATAATCGCCATCACCCAAACGGTGTCACGTCTCATAGGGCAGTGATTCTTCATGTTCAGCCGGAACCAATAATCTTGACTATGAGCGTGGTAACGCGGTGTCCAACTTTAAACTTACGTCCTCCTTTACAACTTGAGAGCGCTAATCTGAAGTTGCCCCATTTTTTATTTGGGTTAGCTGCTCATCAATTACCCCAGGGAAAAGATAAAACAGCGGAATGAATATGTAGAGGGCAATGCTCAGTGTCGTGCTAATGAACGCTAAACCAGATGCGGCGAAATATGAAATTGGGTATCCAATACTCCAGATGGTGGCTTTCCGAATCGCTCTGTGATGAATCAAATTTTCACTCAATATGTATTTATGGACAACATAAAACCAAAGGGCATTATAAGCAATTCCAGTGATGGCAAGCGATAGTCCGTAAAATATTACGACAGACCGTAATTCCCCATAACTTCCAATAAGTGCTGTGGAATATGGTATAAATGCTACGCACATCAACAACAGTAAGTTTATGACAAGCGCAGCACGGTCAACACGCTTCAATAAGTGGAAGAGTGCGTGATGATTTAACCAAATAACACCGATGACTATAAAACTGGTAACGTAACTCAAAAGGTGTGGTCCGATGTCAAGCAGTTGCGTCAGTGCTTCTGACGGCGTAGTACGCGATAAATCAGGAAGTTTTATTTCGATAACAAGAAGCGTCATAGCAATTGCAAATATACCATCACTGAACATTTCAAAACGATTTATGCTCATCAATGGTACTGGCTTCGCCTTGTTCTTTCTGTATGACATATTGTTTTTTTTAGTAGTCCTATAAAAGTAAGGGTATGCTGTAATTATCTTCCGAATACGCTAGGTTATAAGTTTCATGAAAGTGTAAATCTTTAGACTTAGATTTCTAGACTTAGCTTTATTGAAATTTGAGTCGTTTATAAATAGATAAGGGAAAACAATATTCGGTAAAAAGCTAAAATAAAAATGTATTGTTAGCTTTTTACCTTGCTAAATATTCTTTCGCATCTAGAAACTTTGATGAACTGTCTGAGAGGATACCTATTTGCCAGATTGTTTAACTAATTCCTTGAGATGGAGGTATGCTTCTTCTGGTGTAAGGGAACCCGATTCGTTTTCGTTAGGAATGTAGAACTCCCAATTATCTGGGAAGTAACGTACAACAAAACTAGGAATAAGCCCCAACTCCATAGCTCTTTTCCCAAGTTGTTCTGCTGTTTCTGATAGGGTGCGTTGAAGGGTGAACTGATGTTCTCCCATATCCTGAATGCTCCTAAGTTAATGGTGTTTTTTATTACTCTTCCTGCGCCGGACTAGAATCTCGAAGTTGTACTTTTAGATAGCTATCTGCTGTTAGTTTTTCAGTGATAGCGGTTATCTTTCCCTTTTGACAGCAAACATTGTTAATCAATTTCATGAACAGAAGTTATGGAGAAATTCTGAGATGCCCTGCTTTCTTCATCGCCTTGGAGTTCTGTCTCTACCGCTGCTGTTGCAACGCAGCTTCTTGAAGCTTTTCATTATGTTCCTTAAACTTTGATTGAGCCGCCTCACTCAAATCCTCAGGCGTCCAATCACAGACATCATCCCATTCAATATTAAGGACTTCAATTTGAGGAAATGCTTCTAGTCGGTGACGAATTTCCCGCTCGAAGTAGAGGAAGTAGAGGCATCCTGGAGAGGTAAAACGAATCCGTAAAGAAACATCCCATCCGTTCTCTTTCGGCTGAACGTTGATATCTCGAATGAGTCCCATATCTACCATTCCGAGTTCCAGACCTCGGGCCATACCACACGGATCGTAGACTTCATTCGCCATACGTTGAACCAGAGCTAGAACATCTTCTTTGGTTTTGAGTGAGTCGTTCATCATTTACCT
>NZ_DATNPA010000674.1:0-23872 GCF_036703385.1 Allocoleopsis sp.
TTACTTTAATTAAATAAACTTAATACAATATAGAAATAAATCCTCTTAAAAATCACGAAGTACCAAGATTTATCTCGATATGCACAAAATAACTCCAAAACACTCAAACCCCAACCTCAAAGAGCCTATGTCACCCCAGCCAGTCATCGCCATTAAAAATCTCAACCACTACTTTGGTCAGGGAAAATTACGCAAGCAAGCCTTGTTTGACATCAACCTAGAAATTTATCCCGGTGAAATCGTAATTATGACCGGGCCATCGGGTTCAGGAAAGACAACTCTGCTAACGATGGCAGGTGGTTTGCGATCGCCCCACGATGGTAGCCTCAAAGTGTTAGGACAAGAACTATGCGGAGCGACCCAGAATCAATTAGTGCAGGTGCGCCGTAACATAGGCTACATTTTCCAAGCGCACAACTTACTCAAAAGTTTGACGGCACAACAGAACGTGCAGATGTCGCTGGAACTCCATAGCCATATTCCGGTGAAAGAAATGCCAGCAAGAGCCGCTCAGATGCTGGAGGCAGTGGGCTTAGGGCACCGCATCAATTACTACCCAGAGGACTTATCTGGCGGACAAAAACAACGAGTTGCGATCGCACGAGCTCTAGTCAGCCATCCCAAATTAGTATTAGCAGATGAACCCACCGCCGCACTCGATAAGAAATCGGGTCGAGATGTGGTCGAACTGATGCAGCGTCTAGCCAAGGAACAAGGCTGCACCATTTTGATGGTGACTCACGACAATCGCATTCTGGATATTGCCGATCGCATCGTCCACATGGAAGATGGATGTTTAGCATCAGATTCTAGCTTAGAGCGATCGACCTCAGACCGATTAGCCGTTGCTTAAGCCAGTTCTACGTCCGATTACGAATCTCATGCCAGGAGAGCCTAATGCCGGAACACCCAGAAAAAAGCTTTGATTTAATCAGTCCAACAGCATTTGCTGTGACTTACTTCCGGCAGTTCAGCGACATTCCCTACGCTGTTGAGCTTTCTCAACTGGTAAATGCTCAAGCCTTCGTTGAGCAGTATCTTGGTCAAAATCTCGAAGGATGTCTCCCACTGCTGCTACAGGCTGAAGCCCGATACAAAGCCATCAACCAGCTGATAACTCAGTTTGGTTACACACAAATTATCGAACTGGCATCAGGGTTGCTACCGCGTGGGATGGTGATGTCTGAGAATCCCGATATCACCTTTGTCGAGAGTGACTTACCCGCTATGGTTGAACTGAAAAAAGAGTTGGTGAGTAAACTGATCGGCAATCGTCCCAATCTCCACTTTAGAGCGATCGATGCTACCCACATCCCCAGCGAATTTCCCCTTCACGCTGACTACTTACGGGAAGATTGCCCAGTCACAATTCTGTGTGAAGGGCTTCTATCATACTTAACGTTTCCTGAAAAAGAGCGAGTGTGCGCGAATATCCGGGATGTACTGTCCCGCTACGGAGGGGTTTGGATTACTCCCGACCTCACCACCAAGCAGCAGTACAATATGCGACAGACTAACCCAGCGATCAAAAAAGCATTTCAAGAGATTGCTAACGCTACAGGCAGATCCATGTACGATAACAGCTTTAATGATATGGCTTACGCCAGACAATTTTTTCGGGAACAGGGATTCTGCATCGAAGAACACAGCATGGTTGAAGTGATAGACGAACTGACTTGCTTGGCAAAATTCAAAATCAACCTTAGTGCTGTCAAGCATTTCCTCGCCGCGATGCCTGTCTTTGCACTCACGCTTAATCGTAAGGGCACGATATTAAGCTGAATGGCACTGCTGACTTAGAAACTTTCCTCGCTCACCAACCAACCCTTGTGCAGGGGGTCTCTAGGTAGGTACTCCGTCCCCCAGTGGGGGGTTTGGGGGGAGCCCCCCCAATCTGGGTTTTTCTCAAAAAACGACTACTTCTTGCTTAAGTCAGTGCCATTCATATTAAGCTGATGTGCCTTCAAGTTGCATAAGTAGATTGCCCAAAAGACACGGAGACGGGGAGACGCGGTGATGCAAATTAAATGACGATTAGCTTATGAACGCCCTACCAAAATTTGTCGGGTGGGTTAAGCAGACGCATAACCCACCACATTTTTCCGGATGCTACGTTACGCTGTCGCTAAAATAGCCTACGAACAATCGAGCTCCTAAAATTGACCAGGATCGTCATCCAGCGCTAGCAAGAAGTTAACCAAATCGGTTTGCTGCGCCGGATCGTCTACATAGAAATTGTGACCCGTACCATCGAGGCGACTTCGCACTAAGGGTGGATATGCCTTATTAACAGCAATCACTTGGGCACGCAGTTTACTATCAACTAAAGCCCGTAAGCTGCTGGCACTCTCAGCAGGTATCCCTTGGCTGAGCGTACCCGCCAATCCTAAGCCCTTGGGGTCAAGCACTGTAATACCATTAGCCGTAGCCTGAATCGCTCCTGCCCTCACGGCTACCCCACCATCGTGTAAATAAGGCGCACTGAGATACAGTCCCCGTAAGGGTAAGGTCTTGTAGCCACCATCTGGTAAGAGACCATTGGGTAAAGTGGTTGGGGTGGCAGAAATGCCTTCAGTTGGCAAGTCTATGACTTGGGCGTTAGCCGGAATGGGTACGGGAGTATTGAAGGTGTAGAGCTTCGGTGATACCAGCAAATCGTTCAGAGCAACGCGAGACTCACCGCGAGCTGGGTTAGCACCAATTTCACTATTGGGGTGAGTCTTGTTGTCAGTGAAGAAGGGTGGAATGTGGCAAGTTATACACCCCGCTTGCTCAAAAACTTGGGCACCACGCTTGACAGAACCATTAGCCAGTGCTTGCTGGTTTTCAGGGCTTTTATTGGGTGGTGGCACAAGGCTACTTTCCCAAGCAGATATAGCATTCATGCCGAATAAGAACGGTCCCTTGGCGCGATCGAGGCTATTGGTGTTAGGGCTCAACACAAGACCGTTGTAGGTGAAAAGGCTGGGTTTAAGCGAAGGATAGACCCCTGTGCCAGGAGCGGGAATTTGGTCTTCTAGTTCTGCCTGCGTGGGGTTCGGCGCAACTTGGCGCAGCCATTGTGAGGGTTTGACAGGTGCCCCCTTGGGTAAACGAAGCGTCGGATCTGCCGCATTCTGGAGGACAGTTCCTAGATAAACTTCCGGATCGATTCCGATGGTTTGAGCACTAATTTGAGCTCCCGCTAGCAGGTTGATTTCAGAGGAGTAGACTGAATTGGTTTGTGCTGTGAGTCCACCGAAAGGGCCGACTGCAAACTGACCATCAAACAAGAAAGGGCGAGTCTTAAACGTAAAATTAGTGGGAATTTGAGTGGTGTTGTTGATGGCATCGGGGGAACTCTCAAAGTTACCAAAGGGCACATCAAGTACAGCATCATCAAAAGCCGCCTCAAACTTTTGGGGGTCGGGCAATTCGACGATCTGACCTGTGCTATCGATGATTTTTTTGCCATTGCCCTTGTATTTGGGGTCAAGCGGATTGAATTCCAAGCGAGCAAAACCTGCTGCTGAATTGGGTGCTAAAGCGATCAGAAAGGGAATGGCTAAGTCTCCGTTGGGTACTCCCTTCAGGCGTTGACCCGTCGGAGATACAACCACATGACATATTGCACAGCTCAGGTCACCAGTGAGCTTCAATCCCACCGGTAAAAGCGCTCCCTTTTCCACATCAAGACCCGTGGGAAAGACAGTTCCCTTGGGAAATGTCCGACTACCTATCGTGACATCTTTTTGCAGAGTAATTTGCAAGTTACTGGTTGGTTTACCCTGTAAGTCAATCATTGCCTTGGTAATCTCTGGCACAAGGCGAGCTACACCTACTCCAAAACCAAATACCCTCTGCAAGCCAAATGCATCGCCAATCTTGCGGTTGAAGAAGAGATCCTCACCGCGAGCCAGTAATTGCTCAGTAATTTGGACGGCTCCAATCCGTTGATACGAAACCGGATCTTGGGGGTTAAGTCCCTTATCTTGGACCAGTTGAGCAGCTTGTTGCGGGGTGAGAGATTCTCCAAAGTAGTCGTAGTTCCCTAGCTGTTGCTTGGGGGCTGGTTGGAGTATCGCTTCAGTGGCTAGCGTTACCTGCGGTTGAAGCAAAATATTCGAGAGAACAACCGCAGCTAAACTAGATATAACAATTAGGATGAACAGGAAAATCCTTTGACGCCAATGCATATATGCTCCCTAAAGATTGGTATGTAGAAAAGTGTTAATTTTCTCAGTCAGCTATTGCGCCGCTCACTGACATGCATTTGAGTTACATTTTTTTAAGTCAGGCATAATTACTCATTAATATGTTAAAAGCAAAAAATCGAACGTTAGGCTTCCTATGCCAAGTTAAAAATATTAGCCTTTTTTGGTTTGAGTAGAGGATAACGGTCGTTCCTTCCTCTTAAATTTCGCTTCTTCTCTTTTATCCATCTTTATTTATACCCATGAACGCAGGGATTATTTCGTCCTCCAACAGAGATGGCTAAACGCCTTTCTAGAAAAGAGTTCCGCTTCTATGAATCTTGCTCGAATGCCTAACAACTAAGCATCAATAAAACACTAACCACAGCCTAGAAATAGAAGAATGGCAGATTTTCTCAGACTTAGCATAGGCATCTATTACTAGATAGAGGACTCAGCTATTTCAAGAGATAAGGGTTTATGAAGTTAAAGACAGCTCAGCCAATAACATTTTTGCGGAATAACAGACTGAGCGGTTGCTAGTTTTTCAGAAATTTTCCTTTCTAACAAACTGATAGGTGGAAGTATAGCCTGGGGTGATGGCTGACAGAAGTGATAGCTACAATTCTTTAACAATTCCCAGAGAAAAATTTGTTATAGGTAATGGGTAATGGGTTCAGCAATGACAGATGACCCATTACCCAAATTCTGGTAAGAAACGGACTTACTCGAGTTCAGGCTTATGAAAGGTACTGTTATCCTGTATACGATCGCCTTCTTTCTCGCGACTCTCCGACCTGGAGTAGCGATCGCGCAAAGTTCACCGCCGCAAGCTGATAGCCTGCAACAAGAACCTGATACTCCCTGTTATTTACGTCAGGCTGACGGCACGGTTATAGACCTTTCGTCTTGGTGCGTCAAGACTCCTCCAACGGTGCTTTCTCCTAGCGGTTCATTTGTCTCTAATTTCCGATCGCTGGCGAAGAATTATCCGCCTAACGTGAGGGAACAACTGAACCAATATACTGAAAAGCAAAGGGATAGTGCGATCGCTTCCGCAAAAACAACCTGCCGCGTACTCAGATATGGCGGAACGGGAGCCGAGTTAACCCGCAGACGAGCCCTAGCCGCTTCTAACTCATCCTCTACTGAGGTAGCTAAACAGCAAATCATCTACTCCTTAGCAATTAATCAGTACTGTCCTGAATTTGCGAACTGACGTTGGTACTTGGTACCTACCCCTAAGTTCTGCGAAACCACTGGAAAGCATTCCTTGCTAACTCTAACGGACTCCAGAGCTTCACACCCGTTTGGCCAGACGTTTGTGCGCTACCCTGACTTATTTCGCTCACGGGATTCGACTTCTGGATTAACTCAAGCCACTCAGCTACCCGTTCAAACTTGGGCAAGTTTGGGGGCAGTTTGGTGAGAGCTTCCTGCCACAGCACGCCTGCCTCCGCTTCTTGGCTTTGTTTGAGATAAAAAATCCCCATATTGGCAAGCGTTTGAGCTTCTCCGTAACGGTCTCCCAACTCACTGAAGAGCACCCGACTTTGCTGGTAAAATTCACTCGCCTTCTCCCAGTCGTCCTGCTGGCAGTAGACATTAGCCAGATTTCCCATTGTTTTCGCCAGTCCCAGGCGGTCTTCTAACTCGCCAAAGATGGCTATGCTTTGCTCATAGCTTTCGCGAGCCGTCTCCCAGGCACTGTGCAAAGCGTATACGTTGCCCAGATTCGTTAGGGTCTGAGCTTCTCCTGGACGATCGCTCAGTTTGCGACTCGCTTCCAACGCCAACAAGTGGGTGCGTTCCCAATCAGCGTAATCCGCATAAATATTAAAAAAGTTAACTAAGTTGCTGGCTAGTGGGACGATAATATCCCATGCCTCGGCTTGGTAAGCCCACTCGATCGCAGCCAATAGGTTCATCCGCTCTAGCTGGAACCAGTTCAAGGCTCCTAAAAACCAACTCTGCTCTGCGGCTTCTAGGGATTGGTGTTTGCCTTCAATTAGGGCTTGGGCTAAAGAGTGACGAGTCTCCGGCTTGAGTGCCAGGTTGACAATCTCCGACGTTTCCATGTAGCAGCGAGCCGCCCTGAGACGAGCCGCCTGACGCGCTTCCGTAGGCTCTTCGATCGCTAATTGCTCTTTAGCAAAGAGGCGAACCAAATCATGGAGACAGTAGCGCCCAACACTTGCTGGCTCCAGCAGTTGCAAATCGACTAGATATTTGACAAACTGCTCGGCGGTGACTGGCTCAAATTCTAACAGGGCAGCGGCTATGGTTGGCGAAAAGTTTTGCCCCCTGAGTAGCCCTAGTAAGCGGAAGAGACGGGCAGAGATTTCATCCAGTTGCTTGAAGCTAGAAGCAAAACTAGCTCGGACATCTTGATGACTTAAGCGCTGTTGAGCGATGCGCTGCTGCTCTTGAGTCAGATCAAGCACGTAGTCTTCCAGCCGCCACTGAGGATGATTTCGGATCGTACCACCCGTGAGCCGAATTCCTAGGGGAGAGCGACCGCAAAGGTGGATGATCTGTTGAGCCGCTTCTGGTTCAGCCTGAGTCCGTTCTACCCCAATCAATCTCTGGAATAGTTCCAGCGCCTCCGGTTCTGGGAGTACGTCTAAGTCGAGTAAAGTCGCTTCCTCCAGTGCAGCAAGGCGTTTGCGACTCGTGACTAGAACCGCACAGGACGAGCTATCCGGTAACAAAGGACGAATCTGGACTGAGTCGTGAGCATTGTCTAAGACGACCAAGACTCGTTTGCCAGCCAAGAAGGAACAATAAAGTTGCGATCGCTCCGTCAGCTCGTCAGGCATCGATGGGTCATCCATACCCCAAGCCCGCAAAAAACCAGCCAACACGTCCAGCGGAGCTAGGGGTTGGCTTTCGGTTCCGCGCAGGTTGACATAAAGCTGAGCATCTGGGAAATCCTGTTTCAACTGATGGGCGACATGGATCGCCAGAGCAGATTTCCCTACGCCTGCCATGCCTGTAATCGCTGTAATCCCAACATGGGATGCGCTAGCCTCCTGCGCTGCCTCTCCACTGGGCGTTGCTGTAGTGAGCAACGCGATCGCACGCTCTAGTTCTTCCTGGCGACCTGTAAAATCCGGTAGATCGGCAGGCAGCTGATGCAGAGGATCGGACGTAAAGCGGGCTAAGTTTTCCTGAAAAATCTGCGTAACTTTGTTGGAGTCACGAACGACAGAAGTTTGCACAATGGCGTGAAAGTGCAGTTCGTACCTTAGTCTATCCTCAACCATTTCTTGCTCCCGTAGCTTGTTGCCACAGTTATCAACACCCGTACTGAGTCACCCTGAAACAGCTCCAAAGTCTGAAGTGTGAAGTATGAAGTATAAACTATGAACTATGAAAACAAGCAAGGCTTGAAACTATTCAATGTAAAAGTGAGCATTTGCGTCAGTATGCTGCTTTGCCGCGAAGCGTTAGCGCACTGGAATGAAGCCGAGCCGCAAACACTCACCACGTCATCATAATTACGGATTACGGGTGTTGAATACCCATTTAAACAGAGGATGCGACAGATCATAGATTGAAACCATTGCCTTTAGAAGGCTTGTGCCATCCAAAATCTAAAATCCTTGCATCCACAATGGTATAAGCTTCTTCAGGGGCTATGGGATAATTTCACATCACTCCCTGCAATCACAAGACCCATTAAAACAACCAACCCTTCGAGGACAGAGGTGCGATCATTAGGATTCATATTCACAGCAGGGGGGCGAGTCTTATCATGAATGTCATAGCCCAGATTCGTCAGAATCTCCTCTGGAAGCAACGCTCCTGGACAATCCATGTGAGTCAGACCAATAACCATTGGTATTTCAACTCGCTCGTTAATAAATGAAATAATTTCACGAGCGTAACTGAAATCATTGGGTCGATTGGCTGCTACTAAGAGAATATAGCAGTGAGCATTTTGAATTAAAAGGTCCCACATGAAATCAAAGCGAGCCTGACCAGGAGTACCGTAGAGATGCAAATCCATGCTGGGACTCAGCACAAGTCTGCCAAAGTCTAAGGCAACGGTGGTTTCTGCCTTCAATAAGGCAGTTTCATCAGTCGCAGTACGGTCTGTGTCTACAACTTCAATTTCACTCAGTGTCCGTACCAGCGTAGACTTTCCAGCGCCTACAGTCCCGGCTACAACTAAACGCATGGTTTTCATTAGTTTTGGCTCCGCAAAAACTTACCCAACATTGGGGAGTGAAAGCTCCGTCGGGATTGGAAGATTGCACGCTTGATAGATTAATTCCTCTATGTTTAGGGAAGTTCCCGATGCTTCTACTCCTATACGCTTCTGAGCCTAAGTTGATATTAAACAACAAGGCTCAACAGATGTAAGTAAATGCCTCCTGCAAGAATGAATGGATTAAGCAGGAGGCATCGTCTACAACACAGAATCTGACTTACATCACAAGCAGCTTCAGTTCACTGAGAGCACGCTTAATTTCTAACATCAAGACTCCCTGCTTTGCGGCTTTTCCGGCAAGGACGATAAACACCGCTTCTTCACCACATTTGGTCAGAATGCTAAAGCCTTCACTTCCCTCTACATAGATGCGGTCAATATCACCTCTAGCCAGTTCTTTACCAATGCGCTCACCTAAAGAGAGCATGGCAGCAGACATGGCTGAAACTCGTTCATCATCCATCCCTCCGGGTAAGCTTGAAGCCAGGGGTAACCCATCAGGAGTAACCAATGCTGAGCCTTGAACGTCAGCGGTCGTCGTCACAAAGTTTTGCAGGACGTGACCGATTTTTTGAGAGTTAATCGCCATTGTGGGATTCCTGATTTAAGTTTATAAAGTATATTTCGGCAAATTTTTGATTTTTCTGGCCCCTAAAATTTGTCTAAAATCAGGGCCAGTTTGGACTTACGTCAAAGGAAGTTGTTAGGAAGTTTCTGTTTAACCTAGAACTGTATACTCTAGGACATCATGGCTACCCCCACGCAAAACTGACTCTGTATGCTGTCCCCGTAAGCGCTTACCTAAAAACCCTTCTAAAAATCCCTGAATCGCGCCTAAAGTAAAAGTACACTGCCGTGTGGAACCCTCTTCTTCACCGGCTGAACAAACAGTTTCGCGAGTATAAACTTTGTAGACTTCTCCGTCTTGGATAACCTTGTCTACAACGCACAAACGAGTGCCGTCTTTGCCTAGGGCATACTGGAGTTTTTCTGCGACTTCAGGCAAAGACATGTCTTCACCTTTTTTAGTTACACCTAGCTCTTCAGCTAACTTTTTACCGCGTTGACGACCCGCTGAAATTAATGCGATCGCAGCGGCTTTGTCTCCAAGGGCTTCTTCTACACCAACAACGACTGCCTTGAAACAGACGACACTGCTGAGCTCACCGAGTTCTTGACGTAATGCATTTTGAGCAAGTGACATAATCTTGATTTCCTGCGATTTCCGTGGACAGGTTTAAAGAAGTACTAAGTCCTAAATGTTCAGGTTACTTAGTATTTACATAAATACACCCTTTGGTTTTACTTAGTCTCTATTTTGTTTGTAAGATAGTATTACTTACTCGCAAAATTTACGTTATCCGGTAAAAACTTTTAAGTCTGTTTTCCAAATTGACTTTGTTATTTATACCCTGAGTACAGAAAAAACTAATGCAGCTTTTGAGACACTTCGTTGTCTTGTTTTTTCCGCAATACTAGGTAAAAATTGTCTTTGCAATCCAGATATTTATCTTGAAAGCTGGAATGGTCAACTAAAGTATCAGACTCTTTCTCTCTTCTTTAGCGGGAGGAGAAATCTATCTCCTTGATCCAGTTCTAACAAAAAAACAGAGTAATGTGTATATCTCTTCTTAAAGAAAGCATTAATTTTAAGCTAATTATTTGAAATTGTAATAAAGCATAAAAATATTTTTTAGACCCTTTTTGGCTATGAATAAAATAATCTGAATTCATAGAACCAAAGATGACCTAATCTTTCTTTTTGATCATTAAAAAGTCAACAAATCAATAGATATCTGGTGTGATGGTATAAAGACCACACAAAATTCATAGGATATTCCCGTTTTTGACCAAAAGATCGAATTCTTGGAATTTCACCTAATAGGATTTACTGCACCCTAGAATACAGTACACTGCCTTTTGTACGTAAGTAAGAACTGCTTACTTCCCCCTTCTATTTAGCCATCGATGCCCCGTCCACTTTTAAGCAACGAAGCAAATCTGTACATCTACATCATCAGCGAGCCAAATCTCCTCTAGAGATTTTTGATTGTGATGAACGTTGGATGACTTTAAATCTCATCATTTTTGAGGAGTTTGTATCCGCTACCCGATCCACCTGGATATTTAAACTTTGCTGACTTTAAAACGTGATTCGCCGTTTTTAGCGCCCGCGTGAGAAGTTCGGCAGGGGAAATTGATAGGGACTCTTCGCTTTAGGCTGAGTTGATGGACTGGCTTCTCCTTTGTTTGTAGATTGAGGGATATTATACTGAGCCACAAGCAGAGCCATCGACGCCATGACCGCTTCCGCGACTGAACCTCGCTCAGTGGGGTTAATTTGTAGGACTGGTGGACGGTTTTTATCATTCATAAAGCCCAATCGGCTCATTATCTCATTTGCGCTACAGGCTCCCGGACAATCACTATGAGTAATGCCAATCAGCATCGGGATTTGTACTCGCTGATTCATAAACAGAAGAATCTGACGAGCGTAGTGAAAATCGTTGGGTCGATGCGCTGCCACTAAGAGAATATAGGTGTGAGCTCTCTGAATTAAAAAATCCCACATGAAATTAAAGCGAGATTGACCCGGTGTGCCGTAGATTTGGACTTCTACGGTGGAACCGAATACAAATCGACCATAGTCGAAGGCAACGGTAGTTTTTGGCTTCAATAGCGCTGTTTGATCAGTGGCACTACGGTCTGTATCTACGACTTCAATGTCACTAATTGTCCGTACAAAGGTAGACTTTCCTGCCCCTGGAGTTCCTGCTACGACTAAACGTAATGTTTTCATTGGATTGAGCCCCAAAAAGTAATCGAGATTTAGGAATTAAGTTGAGAAATTGTATCAAAACAAAACTAAATGAAAGCTCTGCTATCCTGATTAAGTCGATCTGGTAAAACAACGATAATTCACCAGCTGCGATACCACGCTTCCTGCTCAATTCGATTGAAGGATAAGGGAAGCGTGTTGTACTTGGGAGGATAAAACAACCGACTACGATAGTGCTGGTTTGAGTTCGGAGATTGCACGTTTAATTTCTAACATCAAAACCCCCTGCTTGGCAGCTTTCCCGGCAAGGACAAGAAATACCGCATCCTCACCACAACTGGTCAAAATGCTAAAGCCTTCGTCTCCTTCAACATAGATGCGATCGATATCACCTCTGACGAGTTCTTGACCAATACGCTCACCCAAGGAGAGCATAGCAGCAGACATCGCTGAAACCCGTTCATCATCCATCCCTCCGGGTAAGCTTGACGCCAGCGGTAACCCATCAGGAGTGACCATTGCTGCTCCCTGAACATCGGCAGTTTGGGAGACAAAGTTTTGGAGAATATTTCCTAATTTGTGAGAATTGATAGCCATTTTTGTGTTCCTACTCTAATTTTCAATCATGAGAGGTGGTCAATTTATTGTATTTTTCACTGACCCAAATAGATTTACATAGAACCTGCACCAGTTGCGATTAAACGTCTAAATAGACCTTCAGTCCAGCCAGTTTCTTTGAGTACAGCAGCAGAACTAACTTCTACGTAAGCTTGTTCAATAAACGCTAAATCAATCATGCAAATTCGCCCTAAAGCATCCCGCAATTCTTCGGCTTTTCCATCTGCTTTCATTTGTTGACCAACTTCATTTACTACGGTGGCCATTGCTGGAACAACATGTTGAGGGCTAATTCCAATTTGCACATGCACGAGACCAATCCGCCAACGACGATCAGCATAGGCACTTCCCCAGTCATCCATACCAGTAAACATTTCATCAAACCATTGAATGAATGTTTCCTGTAGGCGATGCATACGTCCTTCTTTGGCATTCATAATGCCCTTCATTTCTGCATCACGACCCAAGTAATCATAGAAATGTTCCGCCATTTTAGGGGCTATGGCTTTTCCCCACTCAGCGTGAGATTTTAGAATCGCTTTATCTTCGCTGCTAAAGTTAACACGCTTCTCCATCGTGGTCATGAATACAGGGGAGTCTAATGTCATATTTTTCTCATTATTTGACCTGAATTTAAAGGCATCTACTTTTTAGTTCTAACAGTTTTATCGGATTGTGTGTGCTTGTTTGGGGAGAATTATGTATATTTTAAATGTAAATTTATTTGCATATATTAATCAGTAAAATATTTGAAAAAATAAATTTTATTTTTGTAACGATCAATATCAATGGGCTACTTTTAAGGTGAATTTAAAAGGTTATAATGACTGGCTAATCTAGATGTTTATAGCATTGTAAGTACTTTTCACTAAAAGTGAGGCGAAAACATTTATTTTTATTAAGATATTTATTAATTAAACAAAAGGTTAGTTATGTCTTCTTCATTAGATTGAAATTCTAGACTTTCTTAATACCTTTAAGGATAGAAAAAATATTTTTTAGTATCACTTTATGGGGATGCTATATGACCCTGAGAAAAGTCTATTCACTAAACTTTTCAGGCGTTACCGATTAAATCCGGATAGCCGGGTCAGTAAAGTAGATTAAAAATACCGATATTTAGCTCAAGTGAATGGACAAAAGGCTATCCACTTGTAGTTTTGTAAAAATTAACAACATTTGAGTTGTTTATATCGTTTGGAAGCAAGATCAACAGCAAGGGCTCCATTCAGCATAATTCCAATAGCATTCGGTACGTTGCTTCAACTCTCTGGCTGGCTTGTTGGGTTAAACGTTAGTGAAACCCAAGCCACTTGATTGCTGCTTGCTGCCACTGACATACTCCAAAGGCTAAGGCACTCTAGAAACTGATTGTTAAAAGGTCTGAAATGGGAAGGATGAAGGGAAAAGTGCAAAAATCTTCTCATCCTTTACAGGACTTGATTCCGAATATGAAACGTTTTTCCTTTGTCTCATCGTCGATGGTTGCTGCTGCTATTCTCCTGCTTGGCTCACAGAGCTTAGCTGCAAGCTTGAGAGCCTCTAGACGTATGTCTGGCTTCTCTCCAGATAGCCGCTACTATCTCTATCTGGAAAGTTTTAGCAACTTTGTTACAGAAGTGCCAACAGCACAAATCCAAATTGTCGAGGTGGGAACAAACTCCTGCGTGAGGAATGGCTGCCTCAAAACCGAATATGACAACTCAGCCTCAACTTTAACGACTAAAGCAGCGGGAGATGACTTACTCAAAAAGACTGGACCACTTAGGTATGATTTGCAGCTCACTCTATTGAAAGTCGGAATCCGACTGCCAATGATTTATCGCAAACCAAACCCCGATGGTAGCGAGATGTATAAATTTTTGATTAATGATCCAAAGCAGCCATTGCAGATTACTTTACAACAAAAGTATATTCCTGCTGTTGAAGCTGGAGGTTCTTTTGGTACAGAGCGGGCTTCGATGCAGCTTGTGGTTAATTACAACTATCGTCAACTTACCATCGGAGACTTAAACAATTACCGCGAGGCAGTACAGAAATATTCAATTAGAGAAGTCCGTTTATCCCCAAATCGACGTAACGCTGTAGTTCTGATCGATATGACACAACCGACTTATGAGGGAGTGGTGCACACAACATTGGTGCAGACTTTCCCAATTGAGATGCGGCGTACTCAATGAAGGGTGCTGTATGGCAGATTCGTCATATCCTTGTCATGCCTATGCCATATCAGCCTGTTATGCTGCCCGATAGCTGGCAATTAGTCCGCTAGGCAGTTTAATTGACAAAAAGCACTAGATGCTCTCTTGAGTGAATGCAGGAGGGCATTTTTTCTGCTCTGTGCATTGCCTCCGGGTAAATGGCTTCCGGATAATTGGAGAACACTCGCATCCGCTCTACAAAACAATGGTTAAAGGGGAATCGGGAGTAGGGAATGGGGTAGGTAACAGTAAGGGGATTTTTACCCCACCTGAAACCAGCCACTCAAGATTGGGGGCTTGTACCCTTCTTAAATCGGATTTCTGATCAGAAGAATCGGCAACAGCTCGTTCCAGGCTAACGCCTCGCAACGCTTTCGCTATTCCCGATTCCCTACTTTCTACTCCCCTTTTGGTCAAACGCTCTCCTGAGAAGCGCCTCTGGCTTTATTTATCTTTCTCTCCAAATGCAAATATCCCTTTGAATAGCATGAGCAGACCGCCAATTAATACAGCCAGGGCTACCCCACCTGCTATTAAATCCATTAGGTTTGTTGTTTCCATTCGTGTTTTCTGAACGTCTCCTATCCTTTAAATACACAGATGTTGTTTTCCTTCAAAATATCTTTGTGAATAACATTCATTCTAGTGCGAGGTTGAGATAGATGATGTGCGCGATCGCAACAGTGGTAGCCCAAAGAGCTAATCCCATCCTTCAGCCCAGCTAACCAACCAATACTAAGCTAAAAAGAGCGATCGCACTCTCACCTCATCAATTGAGTGCATCCCAGAGGATGCTTGGGATTCACCCGCTCTGTTCTTCCCTTAGTAGGATGTGCTCAACAGGAGAAATGAGTGTTTGAGGTGGCTCAACGAGAAAGTAAGGTTAAAGATATAGCAAATTATCAGGGAGCAACTTATGGACATACCGAAATGTCACCGATGTGGAGCCAATTTGGTTCAAATCAAACTCACAGAAGATTCGGAAGTAGGGTGGTATTGTGTCGGATGTGACGCTGATATAATTGCGGAAGCAGAAGAAGCACCCACTAAAATCGAGTAAATCGCTGTTACCGACTTCTGGGCTTTCCTTAACCACTTCCAACCCCTGCTACGAGGCATAGACTGCAAAAAAAAGCCCCTCTGCAAAAAACAGGGGGGCTTTAGCCTGGACTTTGAAGGATTTATCACTAACTTTCTCTATCTCTAGAGCTAATACCACTTATGCAGAACCTTCTGAAACCACCAACCGAGCGAGAGTCGCTTCCATGACAGCAGTGGTTTGACCGGAAACCGTAAATACCAATGCCTCTCGATACACTCGCTGTGCCGCATGATATCGGTAATTCGCCGCACCGCTAGAAACCGTAACTGCTGCACTCGCACAGCGTTGTGCCAGGTTAATCGCCCACGATCGCAGTTGCAGCCGTTCTTCCCACGTCTGGGAGTCAGGTGGCAGCGCCTGCATCATGGCAGACTGACAACGGGTAAGTTCTTCGTTAAGAGACTCAAACGCTTGCTTAATGAAGGATAGTTGCTTAGTTTGGTAAGCTGCTTCTACAATATCGAGTCCCGCTCTGGCACACCCCAAGGAATAAAAACCGTGATGCAGAACATTCTTTTTATCGTTCTCGTGAATAGCCCCTATCGGTTTGACAAAGACGACACGCTTTTGGGGTAAGAACCAATAAGTGAGCGTTGCAGTGACGGTATTGGTTGAAGACATGGCTCCCATTTGCATAGGTTCACTAAAGGCAATGGTTCCCCCAGTCTCTTGTACTGTTTCCACAAACGGCACAACCCCATAAATCGCCCGACCATCCGGAAGGGCTGCACCCACAATAAAATCTTGAAAGAAGCCAAAACCCGTTACCCAAGGCACCTTTCCTCCGAGGTGATACCCGCCTTCTACGGGAATAGCTTTGATAATAGGGTCACCTGGGCGGCGCAGATGGGAAAAGCCGATACCGACCAATATCTGACCTTTACTCATATAGGGCAAATATTGCTGTTTTAAAGCTTCATTTTCGCTGTTGGTGAAAAATCCTGCTGCGCTCTGGTGTTGAGTTTGCAGAAAATTCAAAGCGCCAGAGTAACGGGGGACTAGCTGTTGGAAGCGGCGATAGGTTACTTCACTAACTCCAGCACCTCCCCAGACTTTGGGAACCCGTAGCGCCAGTAAGGAGCGATCGCCCATTCCCTGAAGCGCCTGTTTCAACGCCTCTGGATTGTCATCAATCTCTGAGGCCACAGGCGCGACGGACTCCCGAAGATAGGACTCAGCGAGTTCTAGTAGTGCTTGCGGATAATTGCGATCGCAATCATCCGCAACACCCTGATTTTCTGCGGTCAATGACATCTGAATATACCGTTTTGCCTTTTCCTTACCGATCAAGACACAGCCGTGCCCTACCCCTACAGGCTATATTTTTTCCGAAGACTCAGTCCATAACAACCGAATACGTTGCTCAAAACCTCCCCGTTCCATTCGCTTGCGTCGTTGTTCCTTGACAAAAGCTTCGCGTTCAATCCCGTACACCGTTAAGAGTGCATCAACCACCTCTTGCAAGTCGGCTAACTCACTGACTAAATTTTCCGGACTGGCAGCCGCTGCTTCTTGTGCTTCTTCCAGAAGTTTCTCTCGTAACGCTTGCCTCAACTCCGCCTCAGACATCGTTTCCACTTCGCACTGATTCCCCGCTTGGCGAATAATTTCCGGAATATCATCCCGCACGAGCTTGTTGTGTTCTTGGCGCATTTATTTATAGTACGACGCTAGATCAAAACTGATTACCACTATGCAACAGGCACGGCAAAGGAATAAGCCAGAAGGATGAAACCAATACCCACAAAGGCAGAGACAATAAGTGGGAGTAACTGGGAGAACAGATAAGGGTTGAAGATTCCAAGCATGGGCAACGCTCAAGACTTAAGTAGAGATTATCAGTTCATGTTGTTCTTGAAAACGGCTCAAAACCTCCCTCTCTTGTCCCAAATCCGGCGGCGGTTGGCTATTCCCATTGGCATGAGTATATTTACGCATCATAAGATAAGTTGAAGCCTACATGCCAATTTATACCCAGTTGCATTCTATACGTAGCACATTCATTTTCTGGAGCGTCTCCGTGTCCCCTCGACCCTAACGGCAAAGATCATAAGGGAAGCAAGTGAGCGTCCCTAGACTCCACTTTGTTAAAGTCTAGGGAGTGTCAATCTAGTACCGTATGCGATCGCTGACCCAAGCGGCTACTCCACCTAAAATCGCTTTATTCTTTTGTTATCTCCTTTAAACGTCTAGTTTCTCGTCTTTTTTCTTTCTTTCTCATTAAAGGATTGATTGTACTGCCAGTACAGTGTATTCTAGAGCAAAAAAATAAATTCTTTTAATTAACTAATTAACGCATTCATTGTTTAGTAATGTATATGGAGGCAATAATATATGGTTAAGGCATCAATTATTTTACCTGTTTATAATGAATCAAAGTATATTGGTTCTACATTTGAATCTGTCTTAGAATACTCCATGAATTACCCTTGCTATCAGTTTATTTTTGTAAATGATGGCTCTACAGATGGAAGTCAATATATATTAAAAAAATACATAGACGACGCAGAAAGCAATCAAATAGAGCTAATTTCTTATGATCAAAATAAAGGTAAAGGGTATGCTATAAAAAAAGGCGTAGAATCGAGTATTGGAGATTATATTTGCTTTATAGATAGTGATTTAGCTTATTCTCTAACCCATCTAGAATTTCTAGTTGATAAATTAGAAATATTTGATGTAGTCATTGGTTGCAGGAATCTAATTTTTGATAATTTTAAGCGGGTCAGTTTGATTAGGCTTTTCGCTGGAAAAACGTTTAATTTTATGACTCAAAGCATCTTATCGCTACACTTTAGTGATATGCAAGCAGGACTAAAAGGATTTAAAAGAGATATCGCGAAAAACTTATTTGAAAAGCAAACTATACAAAGATTTTGCTTTGATGTTGAACTCATTTACTTAGCCCAAAAGAGAGGATATAAAATTGGTGAGATTCCAGCTATTGTCTCCAACACTCATTTAGCAAAAGTCTCAAAAGTCAATTTATTGATAGATTCTATCAGGATGTTGCAGAGCCTACTTCAAATCAAAATCAATGATAGTCTAGGTTTATATGAAGAAGTCTGTACTGTTAAGTTTTGATATCGAAGAATTTGATATACCCGAAGAATATGGACAAATCATTGATAAAAAAACTCAGTTTGAGGTGTCTTTACAAGGATTAAAATCAATTCTTCCGCTTCTGGAAAAGTTAGAGATAAGAGTAACGTTTTTTGTTACAGCTAATTTTGCTATTCATCACGAAGAAATTATCCGAGAAATTTCCCAGAAGCATGAAATTGCTTCTCATGGTTTCTACCATGCGTCATTCAGTTTGGAAGATTTAGAAAAATCAAGAAAAACATTAGAACAAATAACCAATAAAAGTGTTATTGGATTTAGAATGGCTCGGCTTAGGGAGGTTGATGATAGAGAAATCCGTAAAGCAGGTTATAAGTATAACTCTTCAATGAACCCTACTTATATTCCAGGTAGATATAATAATTTTTTCAAAAAAAGAACAGCCTATTACTCAAACAAAGTGTTCAATATCCCGGTTTCGGTAACACCTAGAATTCGATTTCCCCTATTTTGGCTGAGCTTTAAAAACTTTCCTTTATTTTGGATTCAGTTCGCTTCTCAGATTACCCTGGAAAACGATTCTTACCTTTGTATATATTTTCATCCTTGGGAGTTTACAGATATTAATAAATTCCAACTACCCGGTTTTATTAAAAAACGCTCTGGACGTGAAATGGTTGAGCGATTAGAAAAGTATTTGATATCGCTCAAAACACAAGGAGATTTTATTACTTTTTCAGAATTTGCTAATTCGTATCTCTTAGAAGCCCCCAGGTAGCAGCGAAGGGCTAACGTCCTCGTATGAGTTCCGGTGCTTCCCCTGCTCTACCTTCTAGTTTCCTAGGAGAAGGCTGCTGTCTGTTATTTATGGAGATAGGCAGGCTTGTCTTTCGTCCTTTCCGCGATGGGTCTAACTTTTGCGATTATTTCCATTAATGGTTTATAATCAGGAACCTTGGTGTTGGGTAAGTATCCAACTGCTGCGATCGCATCGGGGGAAGCAGAGGCTAGCACCTGACGAATTCGCTCTTGTTGGTATAGTTCTACCGTTGGCCCTACGATAATCGCACCTGGAGGAACCGAATTAGTGTGAAGAACACGGTATTTCGTCTGCGGAAAGTCTTGGCGGTAACGTTCAAACTCAGCTAAAGATAAAGCCCCTGCCGCTACTTCTTTCTTGTCAATCCATTCAAGAACTGTTTTTGGTGTGGGCGCAATCCGTACTTCGGTTAGAGTAAGACCATAGAGATTGTAAAGAGGTAGATAATAGCCCGTAGCTGAACCTGGTTGACCTAACGCGATCGCTTTGCGCTTAAGGTCAGTTAATTTTTTAAAAGGGCTTTCCTCGCGCACCACAATTAGCGATCGCGTGTTTGTCACTCCTTCTAGAGGAAAAATTGGCGAATACTGCTCCTCGAAAATAGCGATCGCCGCTAAGCCAGGAGGTGCAAAGACTAAAGACCAATTTCTCCGCTTAATCTGTTCAAGCGCCTTGATTTCGTTATAGGCAGGTTCTAACTCTATAATCATCTTGAGTTTAGCCTCTAAGTACTGAACAAGCGGGGAGTATTGCTCAATCGATTGATCGCCTCCACCGTAACTGACAACCCCGATGCTCAATTTCTCTAGCTTGGAACTTTCGGTTGTTTTACAAGCTGTCAGGAGGACTAGCAGCTGCCACAGGAATAGACGGCGTGAAAACATAGTTAAAGAATAAAGGAATTTAGCCTTGAAGCTTTTACTGTATAACAGAGCAAGCAGGTAGTCATTTTACTATCGATTGAGTAAAATCTTGGATTTAAAAATCCTCAAATTATCTTTATAAGGAGGTTCAGATGTTCAAAAATCTCAAATTAGGTACCAAACTCAATTTACTTTTGCTTCTGATTTTCTTAGGTGTAGTTGGAACCAGTGGCTTAGCTCTATCTAAAATTCTAGGAGATAATGCTAAAGAAAAAGTAGCTTCCCAAGCTTTTCTTCTGCTTGAAACAATGAGTTCTGTCCGTGACTATACAGCGACTCAAGTTAATCCTGAATTAGCTCCTCGTTTAGAAAGGGAAGACTGGTTTATCCCTCAAACTGTACCAGCCTACTCAGCGCGTGAAGTTTTCGAGAAATTACGTAAACGTGAGCAATACAGTAACTTCTTTTATAAAGAAGCGACGTTGAATCCAACGAACCCACGAGATAAAACCGATTCCTTTGAAAGCTCTATTGTTGAAAAGTTTCGCAATCAATCAGCACTGAAAGAAGTAACGGGATTTCGTTCTCTTCCGAGTGGAGAACTCTTTTATGTGGCTCGTCCTCTTGTGATTTCTGAGCAAAGCTGTCTGCGTTGCCACAGTACTCCTGAACAGGCTCCTAAAAGCCAACTGGCTACTTACGGGCGTGATAACGGTTTTGGCTGGAAACTCAATGAAATTATTGGTGCAAGAATCATATCGGTACCTTCCAGCGCAGTGTTTAATGAAGCTCGGCGTTTACAAATTTTGGTGATTGGCAGTCTGAGTGTTTTCTTTCTACTAGCCATGATTATTATTAATCTATTTCTCAAATTTGCGGTTACTAAACCCCTGAAGCGGATGGCTCAGTTGTCGAAACAAGTCAGTACTGGCGACATGAAGGGAGAGTTTGAACATTCATCCCATGATGAAATTGGTATATTGGCGGCCTCTCTGAATCGGATGAAAGTGAGCTTAGAAATGGCGATGAATATGTTGAATACAGAAATACAAGAGTGATAAGCTATTCCACATTTAAATTACATAGTCGGGACGGGCAAGATGCCCATCCTACAAGATTTTTGTCAACAGCACTAGTGCAAACTCGAGGCGGAGCAGCTTATCAAAGTAAGCGCTGCTGAAACTCTTGGGCATGTTTCGGGTTGGGAATTTTTTTAGCGAGTGCCTCTACAAATTTTTCTGGCGAAACTCCAGAATTTTGAGCTAGTGTGCGCTGGCAGATAATTGCAGCAATTGGACCAATGTACTCCGCAAGTTCCTGCTGGCAACGACGGATAAAATTGGGATCGAGAGGGCGTGGTGCTGGAGCTGGTGTCGTGGGAGCTGATGAGTTGCCCGGATTGGCTGGCGGCGTCGGTGCCAGGGAGGTTTCCGATAATGGATTTATGGGCGGCTTTGGGGGAGAGGGTGATACAGGTCTGTGTGGCCTCAGTTCCTCGGTTGATTGTGGGCCAGGAGCGACAGGGAGCGTTTTTGGGGAAGAGAGATGGGGTATATAGGTATCGCTGCTAATCTGTTGGAGTTGCTGTAAAATCTCCTTAGCGGTTTGAGGACGCTGATGGGGGAAACGTGCCATCATGCGCTCAAGGAGCTCTGCGAATTGGGGGGAAGCATAGGGAGCGGCGTCACGCCAGTTCAGCTCATCGGCATAGGAGTCATACAATTTACCAGGGTCTTTGCCACTAAGTAGATAAACAAAAGTGCGTCCCAAGGCAAAAAAATCTGATTGGGGCACAGCTTGTCCGTTGAGTTGCTCTGGTGGAGTATAACCGGCTGAAATCACCCCCGTAACTTCACCTGTGGCTTGTTTGGTCACGTAGGTTTGTGTTACTTCCCGTGCCGTACCAAAATCAATTAAAACTAGATGACCATCGGCTCGAAGCATAATGTTGGATGGCTTGATATCCCGATGGAAAAAGTTTTGACTGTGTACCTCCTCTAGAATCGTGACCAGCTGGATCAGCCATTGACGTGCTAATTTATGATCGATAGGATTGCCCCGTTGTCGGATATATTGCTCTAAATTCAACCCTTCAATCTTTTCCATGACCAAACAGTGCAATGGCTCTGATCTGTTTCGAGCGAGGAAAACGAAGTAGGCGTTGGGTTCTACTTGAGGAATACCAGGATGCTTGAGTCGCCCCAGGACTTGAGCTTCTCGCTGGAAGAGTTCGACATACTTGGGATGATTATTCGTCAGAACTTTGAGGACTTTAGGGGGGCCAGAGCGATCGCTCACTTCATAGGTTTTGCCAAAGCCACCACTTCCCAGCTGGCGCGTCACTCGATAGCGACCATCCAGCAATAACTCTGAGCTACAGTTCTGACAGAACAGCTGGGTGTCGCGATTGTCGATGTTTGAGCAGCTAGGATTAATGCAAAGGCTCATCCGAGTTAACAGGTAGTGAACTAGAGCATTTTGGGGTCTTCCTCTATGGCTTTGCCTCCCCAACTCTTTTTACCAAGAGCGATCGCTTCTTCGGGATAAGAACAATCTCTTTCCCTGAACATGGGGCAAGGTAGAAACTCACTCTAACAATCCTATGGTAGTGGATTGCTCATCGGGGAGTTGATGGGTGTGAACTACCTACAGTGACGCTTCGCGTACACAGTAGGCTTCCTGCCCAACAGAAAGCGTAGTAGTAGATTTCTTCCGTCCTCTATTACTGCGGCTTACATCTGGGCGACAGGCTTTATCCCCCGTTCCAGAGGTCAAAATTCGTAGTCCTTCGTCTCGAAGGTTAATAGCTGCGTTGATATCTCTGTCGTGCTTGGTTTGGCAATTTTCACAAGTCCAATGCCTTACATTTAGTGGTAGACTACCCACTTGATTAAGACATACATGACAAGTTTTAGAACTGGGGAAAAATCTATCAACTTCTTGATAAACCTTCCCTTCTCCCTCAGCCTTATATTTGAGCATGGTACAAAACATTCCCCAACCAACCTGATGAATAGCTTTAGCTAGGCAGTGATTTTGCATCATTCCTTTAACATTGAGATTTTCCACTACAATAACTTGGTTTTCGTTGACTATCCTACGAGATAGCTTGTGCAGAAAATCTTCTCTTCGAGACGCTACGCGAACACGACAGTTTGTAATTTTTCTATGAACTCTAGCAACTTTTTTTCTTGCCTTATGGCGGTTGTTAGAGCCTTTTTGTTTCCTAGAAAGCTGCTGCTGTTTGAGCTTTAAAGTTTTTTCGCGTAACTTGAGTATACGAGGGTTTTCAAACTTAGAGCCATCGCTAGTTACAGCAAAATGAGTCAGCTCCAAATCAATGCCTATTGCCTTTCCATCTGTACTTGATTGTGGCTTTCGAGAACCATCATCAAATAGAATAGCCGCAAAGTACTGATTAGAGCAGTTCTTGGAAATAGTTACAGTCTTAACTTTGCCCTCAATGGTTTTATGAATGGTTGCCGATACATCACCTATCTTAGGAATTGTTAGATGCTTATCTGCAACTTTAACGTTTTGAGGGTACTGAATTGACTGCTTACCGTGCTTTGATTTGAAGTTAGGGTATTTCGCCCTTCCTTCAAAGAAGTTATTGAAGGCTACTCCCAGATTCAAGCAAGTTTGCTGTAAGCACTGGGAATAAGTCAGGGTCAACCAGTCATGCTCTTTCTTTAACTGTGGAATTAACTTCTTAACGTCATAGCCTGACAGTCCTTTGCCTGTCTCTTTGTACGTCTGGTTCATCAAGTTCAGACAATAATTCCACAGCCAACGGCAGTTACCAAAGGATTGTTCTAGTGACTGCTGTTGCCGTGGATTGGGATAAAGTCTGACCTTAACGACTTTGATCATTTAGAGTGAATCTGATTTGCTATAAATAAATCTAGCATCATTTGGTCAACGGAGGTACAGAGTTGACCTGCGATTCATCCCACACTGCCCTAGGCTAACGCCTCGCTTCGCTAACGGATCAGATGTGGGGCTTCTCGCGATTTAAGCTAAAAGTAGAATACTCTG
>NZ_DATNPA010000675.1:0-19297 GCF_036703385.1 Allocoleopsis sp.
CGAGCCGTGTGGCACTCTAATCAGCACATAGGAGGGCAAAAAACCGAGCCACCGAATACAGCTCAGCCAACGTTTGAAATTGATACTGGTGAAACCGAAGAATGCCCGGAATTAGCAGACGTAATTCAGCGCGTGATTACCGCAGAAACGGATAACTTTTTGGAATTAGCCAGAATGGCAGATCTTAATCCGTTGGTCGATTTTTCCGGTGCAAAACTGTTAGGTGTCAATCTGAGTGGTTTGGATTTGAGCGGAGCAAATCTGCGCCGCGCCTATCTCCGGGGTGCGGACTTGAGCGATACCGATTTGAGTGGTACAGATTTGCAGGGCGCTACTTTCGGTGGTGCCGATCTCAGTGGTGCTTATTTGAGTGACGCCGATTTGAGTCATACTGATTTTCACCGAGCCAGTTTGGCGTTGGCGAATCTCAGTAGTGCAAATCTTAGTAGTACGAATCTTAGTGAAGCGAACTTCAGCAGTGCCAACTTAAGTGATACTAACCTGACAAATGCAAATCTCACTCAGGCTGACCTCCATCGGGCTAGTTTGATGTTAGCCAATTTGAGTGGTACAACGTGGTTGAAGAGCCGTGTAGAAGAGGCCCGCTTTAGCAAAAATTCAGGACTTTCTGAAGAATGGAAATTGGACTTGAAGCAACGGGGGGCCATTTTTGAGGACTGAGGTGCCTTGAGCAGAGGGCGTCCTTTAAGGCGTTATACCCAATCCGCCTGTATCTATCCCTTCTATTTGTTGAGTTCAATGAGTTCTGTTTTGGAGCGAACTGGAGTGCCTGGAGTAGTAGCCAGCGGCAAGCCGCAACGCCTCTACTTTCCCAACACGGGCATTTCTCTTAATGTTTGGCAAATGCATCTTTCATTTTTAAGGCTGGCTTTTCGATCAAGTGCCAGGACGCCGCCGCTAAGGGCAGGGTAAAGGCTAGAGAGAGCAGGAAGTAGATAAACCATCCTCCTTGATTCAGGTGATAAGCTGCAATGGTTTGCTGCACAGGAAAGGCGTAGATATACAGTCCATAGCTGTAATCTCTGGTTTTTCCAATCGTTGGAAAAGGTAGTACAGCTGCTAGCCAAAAGAGTAAATAAACCGTAGTTAAAGGGGATACCAGAGGATAGAATCCACCTATTAACGCTATGGCTGCGATCGCAAAAGCGACGAAAGCTAATGTTCGATTTAAAGGAGGCTGCCAGAAATAGAAAACTGCACCCGCTAAAAAGTGAGCAGGAAGCCTGATAGATGCAACCATACGGAGATCAGGATGCTGACGAAAATAGAAGAGATAACCTACCCACACCAATACCAATAGACCTAAAGTAATGTTTTTTCTCAACAATCCTAGTAATCCGAGTAACCCAATAATCATATAAACTCTAAACTCAGGTTCTAAAGTCCAGAGTGAGCCATTTATCGCATCCGGCATAGGATTATGACTGAACAAGGGTGGAATACTAGATGCTCCTTTAACTAAAAAAACCTTGTCCTGGATGTGCCCTAGATCGACCAGCCAACCCCAAAATAACGCTAGCCAAGCACCAATAGTAATGATACATAAATTACTAGCGGGTCCGAGGAAGTTATACAAGATATAATTGACGCTTGGAGCTACACCAAACATCAGTGGAAGACCAAGACCAATCACCACTAGATATACCCAATAAGCGGGAAATAGGCGAAGTACCCGGTGCCATAAAAACTGAGGCAACGATTTTAGTCTCAGATAGCTAGACGTAATCAGATAGCCGCTAAGGGCAAAAAAACCGTCTACTGCGAACGCTCCACTACTGTATAAATCGTGACTGAGATGATAGATGGGATCATTCCCAAATCCACCTAGCTCAAAAGCATGAGCAAAAATCACAGCTAAGGCTAGAACTAAGCGTAGAAATCCGATACTGTTGCGCCGAGGGTCGAAAACGATTTCGTGACGCTTCACAGCAGGAAGATTTTGGAAAATTTGCATGGTAACGGAGTAGTAGAGTTTTAGATGGCGAAATTCCCCCTCTAGCTTGCCAGCCAAAGTTCTATTTCGCCCATTGATTTACTCCCAGAAAGTGTTCTGAGGAAAGACTTGGAAAGTTAGCGCTAGAGTGGCGATCGCATAACTTTTCAACAGTGAACAGTTGGTCAGAAGCTCACACAAAGGCGGGAGTAATAATCCCCCACCTAGGAAAGGTGGTAGGTATTATGTTGGGGTTCAATCCCCACAATTTCTGGGTCATTATAATGAATACCTAAGTTTTCCTAACAAAGGGAATTGTTGGAATCGAACCGAAGGTTTCGGTGTAATCTTTATGAGCGCTCTGTAAAAGTTTCCTGAGTTTTGGGCTGGGCTAATTTTATTTAAACAGAATTTTCGCACTCATCTGAGTAATGAGTGTTGGCTGCGGCTACTCATGAATTGCTAGCAGTAGAACTTACCACCCTAGTAGTTGCAATTTATGCCCTAAGTCTAATATACCAGTGTATCTTTATGAGGTACAAGGTTATCAAGAACAGTACAAGACCTTCCATGAGTTTCCGCTCAGAACAAGGAACCCGCGTAAGGTTCCCAACGGCATATTTGGTTCCAATCACCCTTGAGCAACCTTCAGTTCCTCAGTCAGCGCTGGTTCAGTAGGGGGTGACACCTCTTGAAGGTATCGGAAATAATAGAGCTAATGCTGTCGGTTTTGCCCAACAGCGAGTCAGCTCGAACTAAGGGAACACAATAAACGTTTACGACAATAGCAGTAAAGATGGAGCGTCGCGTCGCCGACTACTTTGAGACCGTTCATGCTGATGCTGTCGCGGCTAGGGAACTACTTTGATCAAGCATCACCTCATTAAAACTAACTTCGGGTGTCGCTGCACAATCTGCCGCTGGCAATGGCGCAGTATTCCAACAAGTCAATGTCCAGGTGTACCCCGCTTCGCCCGGTGGAGTGACGTACCTACCTATCTTAAGACCCTAGACCAACTCAGTAAGGTGGGACTCAAACCCAGAGACAAAGGTGACCCATCTGCGTGCTTACAACCGAAAGAGGGCAAGGCTCCTCGTTATTGGCTCTACGATCAACGCCAAGCTGTACCTTTGCACAAGCGAATCTCGGTGGTTGGAGAATCGATTCAGCAACAAAGAGCGATCGCAGCTAAGGCGAGACAACTGTGGGAAAAAGGAGAAATTTATACAGAGCTTCATCGAGGCGTGGTGATTGAAGCGATCCCCCAGGTTTTAGAAAAATTTATCCGCTTCAAAGCGCGGGCAAAACTGAGGGGTATCCCTGGTAAGTTTAGTGCCGCCGGCATCGAAGCCAACGTTAACCTACCCACCCATCTCGAAGCTGTAGAACACGCCAAGCGATTTATCGATCAAATTCTGGATACTGGAATCCCCAATAATATCCCAGCCCGAAAAAATCTTCACGCCTATCTTGAGGCATGGGGAGGGTGTTTTATCCGACTCGATGAATCAGGATCAGGGTTCTATCTTCGCGTCAGTTGCGAACCAGAAGAAAAGCAACAACCAAAACAGGAGAAAATCTCCATACCCACCTTTTTTTCTATGGATGGAGAATGGTGGGAGGTTTTAGGTGTCAAACCGGATGCGAGTCAAGTGGAGGTGAAAAAGGCTTACCGACGCTTAGCAGGGCTATTTCACCCAGATATTAATAAGAGTGAAGAAGCTCACGACAGAACTGTGGCACTCAACCGCGCTTATGAGCAATATCGGGAATTAGTCAGAACAGTCGCCCAAAAAACATAGAGCCAGTTTTTACCTGAAGCACTGATGAGAGCGATCGCTCAAAGGGCATCGGCAAAGCCGTTCGCACTCCATTACAGGATGTCATGATAAGGGATAGACTCTATCGACTGGGAGAAAAGACAACGGTTTACACACGTCCTTTAGCTCGTCTCATCGAGCAACTCCAACGCTTGCCTGGAGTTGGGCCAAAAACCGCCCAACGGCTGGCGCTGCATATCCTGAAGCGCTCAGAGGAAGAAGTACAGGCATTGGCTCAAGCCTTAGTTGAGGCAAAAAAACAAGTGGGTTTATGTCAGGTATGCTTTCACCTCTCGGCTGAACCCACCTGCGAAATCTGCCGCAACGCCAACCGGGACAACACCACTATCTGTGTTGTCGCGGACTCCCGAGATGTGATAGCTCTCGAAAAAACGCGGGAATATCGAGGAAAATATCATGTCCTCGGCGGCGTCATCTCGCCAATGGACGGAATTGGTCCTGATCAGCTGCATATTCAGCAATTGGTGCGCCGAGTCAGCCAAAAGGGTATTCAAGAGGTGATTTTGGCAATCAGTCCTAGCGTGGAAGGTGAGACAACCACGCTATATGTCGGTCAACTGCTGAAGCCGTTTACCAAGGTAACTCGAATTGCTTTCGGTTTACCTGTGGGCGGAGATTTAGAGTATGCTGACGAGGTCACGTTAGCACGAGCCTTAGAAGGACGACGTGAGCTGGATTAGGAAGCTAAAAAAAGGATGAAGGATGAACTGGAAAAACCTGCTTTCATCCTTCACACTTTACACTTCATACTTTCAGGCTACTTTAACTTTTGTTTGATGAACGCCATAATCTGAGCTAGCTGTTTCTTCAAACCATCAATTTCAGCCTGCATTTTGGCAACTTTGGCGTTAAGCGCTTCAATCTCGGCGGCTGAAGCGGAAGCTCCGTCAGCCGTAGCTGAACCGGCGGCTGCCGTCGGTTGCGGCTCGCGAGGTTTTTTCGCCTTGCCCATTGCTTCCTTGATGGCATCAACCAACTGCTTCTTCTCAAACGGCTTTTCAACAAAAGCAAAATACTCAAAGGGTTCTTGGATTTTCTCCGTGACTTCTTCCTTACGACCCGACATTAATACCAAAGGAATTGTCTGGAGTTCACTGGTACTTTGAATATGCTGAAACACTTCCCAACCACTCATTTTAGGGAGAAGAAAATCTAACATGATTAGGTTAGGATGTTCCTGGCGAATTAAATTCAGCCCCTCTAAACCATCCTTCGCTTCCATAACTTCAATATTACCCGATGGTAACATTTCTCTTACACGCATCCGGATGACTTTGCTGTCGTCAATTACCAGGATTTTCTGAGTTGCCACGACTGACTCCTTTGGAGAGGTAACTTTAAGAACACTACAGTTTTCAAAAAGCAGATGCTACTGACTCGAGATGAATAATTAAATCTGGAGTCAAAGCTTAGCTGCTGTGAACGCCGCCAGTTCATAATTTGTGGTGTAGCGCCAGTGTGTCTCGCTCTGAGCTTCAAGTTACTTCCTACCCAGCCAAGATCAACCAGCGACATGTATGCACAACAGACGTATTTTTGTCTGTTTACTGTGATACAACGGCTAAGACGGCACCCTCAACTTTTTGCCATTTTAAGCCCAAACTCAAAAGCAAGCGTGTGCCTGATTCTAGATTAATCTGGTCTGACTGCGAAGAGCAAAAAAACTCAGTCATGCAAGAGCGAGACTAGATGCTTTAACATTTGTATCATTGTCGTGACTCAAACAAGCTTGCCATGCATCCCAACAACTGGATAGCTTAAGTGAAGACTTATGGATTTGCTGACCCCAACTGACCCGTCTGTGACAATACTGCCCGATCGCGACCAGTGGCGGAAAGATATTGAGGCGATGCCTCCCTGGTTGCGTCGCCCCATCGGCAAAGTGAGCGAGATTTCAACGGTACAGCGCATCATTAAGCAGCGAAAAATCCACACGATTTGCGAGGAGGGGCGCTGTCCTAACCGAGGTGAGTGCTACTCCCAGAGGACAGCAACGTTTTTGCTGATGGGGCCCACTTGTACCCGATCCTGTGCCTTCTGTCAGGTGGACAAGGGGCACGCGCCCATGCCTCTTGACCCAGAGGAACCCCAAAAGGTTGCTGAAGCCGTCA
Organism: Allocoleopsis sp.; assembly: GCF_036703385.1. Classification (NCBI taxonomy): domain Bacteria; kingdom Bacillati; phylum Cyanobacteriota; class Cyanophyceae; order Coleofasciculales; family Coleofasciculaceae; genus Allocoleopsis; species Allocoleopsis sp. Next base: position 5,908 of record NZ_DATNPA010000675.1, read on the forward strand.
ATTTATTGGATTTGCGGTATGTGGTGCTCACCTCAGTGGCGCGAGATGATTTGCCCGATCAAGGTGCGGGTTGGTTTGTGGCGACGATGAACGCGATTCGTCAACTGAACCCAGAAACGGCGATTGAGGTGCTGACTGCCGATTTTTGGGGCGGTAGGGGTGAAGGTAATTCGACTCCAGCGGAGCTACAACACCAACGGGTAGGCAGGGTGGTTGAGGCTCATCCAGCTTGTTATAACCACAATCTTGAAACCGTGCGACGGCTACAGGGGCGGGTGCGTAGGGGGGCTCAGTATGAGCGATCGCTCGATGTTCTCCGCCTCGTCAAATCCCACAATCCCACAATCCCCACCAAGTCAGGATTAATGCTGGGACATGGTGAAACCCAAGCGGAGGTGCTTGAGGCGCTGGTGGATTTGCGGAACGCGGGATGCGATCGCCTCACCCTAGGCCAATATATGCGCCCCTCCCTTCAACACTTACCCGTGCAAAAATACTGGACGCCTGAAGAATTTGACGAGTTGGGAGCGATCGCACGAGACTTAGGGTTCGCGCATGTCCACTCGGGCCCCCTTGTCCGCAGTTCTTATCACGCAAGCCAGCAGATTTAAGGGCAAATATTAAGAATATTTACGATTTAAGGGGGACTTAATTGCCAATAATCCCTCTATCAAGCTGAAGAAAGCTCCCTCTTTCTGTGGTAACTTTTATGAGAGTCACCCAGTACTTTATTATTTTTTCACAAAATCTTTCAGAACAGGAGAAAACAGTATGACGGCTGGTAACAAGAAATATGAAGCCCCCGTTCCTAATTCTGGCGGTAAGTTCCCCTACCCATTTCGGGCAGGATGGGCTTTGTTCCTTTTAGCGATCAACTTCCTAGTTGCAGCGTATTATTTTCATATCATTGAGTAGTAACCGCTACCTAGCCTAAACAGGATTTACGCACTTGGTCTCTCCTCTAGGTCATGTTGTTATCTGACCTCCTAGCTTGGGAAAAGAAATTCTTGTCTCACTTTGGGAGAGGAAGAGAGTAGTGCGTAAGTCCTATGTTATTGGCTTTTAAGGTTGAGGGCATATTCTCGAAAACGTTCTAGGTCAGCTTGGATTGTAGACTCCACAACACGACCCAAAAACAGATTATCCATCAACTGACCCAGGAAGCCGGGAATGGCGTAAGCCACACTGAGCTTAACAATACTGCTGCCGTGGCGATCGTAGAAGCGAACCGCACCTCGATTCGGTAAACCATCCACCGATTCCCACTGAATAATCTGGTTTGGTACTAATTTCAAAATTCGGGAAAGCCAGCTAAATTCCAAGCCGCCAGTCGCCAGTTTCCATCGGGATAACTCAGGATTGTCTTCGAGGACATGGACGGAGTCAATCCACTTCATCCATCGAGGCATTTGCTCTAAATCAGACCAGAGGTTCCAGGACAATTCAATGGGAATGTCAACCTCAACCTGTACACTGTGTTCTAGCCAATCGGACATGCGTTTTTGGATTGTGGATTGTGGATTTGGGAGGGGTTTGAAGGGTTAAAGGTTAGAAGGTTGAAGGTTGAAGGTTGGAAGTTTTAACCTGCAACTTGCTAACTTGTTAACCTGCAACCCTGCTTCGGGTTGGGGACTCTGGCAGATCAACCTGTTGTTACAGGGGTTCGCTCTACCAGTTCTTTAGCATTTTCCAGAATGGCTTTTGCGGCCTGACGCCCCGATAACGTGGCTCCTTCCATACTATCGATGTAGTCTTGCTGGGTATAACTTCCGGCAAGGAAAAAATTGTTGATGGGTGTTTTTTGCGGGGGACGATAGGGGTCCATGCCAGGAGCTTCACGGTAGAGAGACTGAGCCAGCTTGACGACGCTGTACCAAGTCATGTTCAGTTCTCGCGAAGAGGGGAATAGTTCATGGACTTGCTTGAGAACGTGTTGTGCGATCGCTTCATTATTTTGCCGGATAAAGGGGTCTCCCGGAGTAAGCACCAATTGCAACAGTGAACCTTCACCCTGTTTGTAATAATTACCAGGACTAGTTAAGGCTAAGTCCGCAAAGCAGGAGAAGTCAGCATCCGGGGTATAGAGCAAATTATCAATTCCTGCGGCTTCTGTAAGTTGCTGGCGCTTCTCGGCGTCGTGTAACTCGGTTACCCAACCGTCAAATCTTAGCTGTACGGTAGCTACGGGGATGGTATCCAGCTTGTAGATATTGTCAAACTCCGACCATTTACGCCAAGCTTCAGGTAGCACGCGCTGCACACCAGGGACATCCGTGGCACAGACGTAAGCATCTGCCAGGATCGTTTCTTCGGTTTCGCCTTTAGCAACGACTAATCCGGTAACTTTGGTTCGTCCATCCACCTCGGTAAACAGAATTTCCCGCACTCGACGCCTGGTGTGAATTTTTCCGCCTCGCGCCTCTAAGTACTTAACAATCGGCTGATGGAGATACTCATCGGGAGAACCTTCCAGCATTCGCAGCACCGAAGCTTCTGTTTTTGATGCGAAAAACTGGAAAATTGTCAACATACAACGGGCGGAAATATTCTCGGTGTCGATGAAACCCAAAGCGTAGGCGATCGGATTCCACATCCGCTTTAAGCTGCCGTCATTTCCACCATGTTTTCGGAACCAATCGGCAAAGCTGATTTTATCTAAATCGCGAATGGTTTTCATCGCGCCGTCGAAATCCACCAAACCGCGAACGATGGGACTGGTACCCAGTGCCAGGGAGTTTTGCAGCTTATCCTGTAGGGAGAGCTGGGAGGTAGTGAAAAAGGCTTTCAGCCCGTTGAAGGGCGCACCCGTAATGAAACGGAAATCTAACGCCCCCGTGCGTCCCCCTTTGTTGATAAAGACGTGGGTATGCTCCTTGAGGCGCAGGTTGTCGATCGCCCCGACCTTCTTCATCAAGTCAAATAGCTGGTAATAGCAGCCAAAAAAGACGTGCAACCCCATTTCCACATGGTTGCCGTCAGCATCTACCCAACTGCCCACTTTTCCTCCCACGAAGGGACGGGACTCAAAAATTTCGACTTCATGTCCGGCATCGACTAACTCTACTGCCGTCGCCATCCCGGCGAGTCCCGCTCCAACAATTGCAACGCGCATTCAGCCTTTCCCTTTCAGTTTCTTTACTTATCTTAAAAGAAGATTTGCCCGGAAATGGACTAGAAAGGGATTGAGTCAAGCTAACTTATCCGGGTCCTCAGGTTCTAAGGTTTCCGGGAATACCTCAGGAGAGAACAGCTCCCACAAGGATTGGAAGTAGGGCATAAATAGTGCTTGTTGTTGTGGCGTCAATCGGGTTTGAAGTTCGTTGCCTAATAAGTGGAGCATTTGCCGCACCAGTTCCCAGCGCACTTTTAAGGGTGGGTACAGCATGACGCACAAGGGGAAAAGCTCTTGTTGGATAGCGGCAATGCTATTTTCCAGGACACAAATCCATAGGTAAACCTGAAACATTTCAACATCTCGGATACTGGAAACCCTTACAGTTGAATCGTTTAATAAGCCACTGTGACAACAATAGTTAGGATACAGCTCAATGATGCGTGAGGCGATTTTCCGAGCTATTTCGCTGCTAGGGGGTATGAGTTTGCGTATGCTTTCTAAGACGGGAGAATGGTAATCATAGTGGGCGGAGATGTCATAGAAGCGCTGCAAGGGTATGTATAGATGATCGTCAATTACTTTGAAATAATCACTCAAAATTTCCCGCTCAGGCGGGGAAAGGGGTTCTAGAAGCAACTGTCCACAGTAGTGGAATTGCATACTGACAAAGCCAATCACTCTCGGATCGATGGCTGTGTATTTTTCTCGGATGCTGCCTATATCAGGGGAAATAAAGACACAAAGGCGTTGCGGCGTTAGCTGTTCGGCATAAGCGGATAGGGCTTGCTCATAGATATGGTAGGCATCTCGTGCAATTTCATAAGGATCAATCAACTTATAATTAATGCCGTGTCGCTTAACTTCTTGGGAAAGTAGGGCTTCGGTTTTTGCCCAAGCTTGGAGGTTAATGGAACGAATGGATTGGAGTAGTTGCTGCGCGATGAGCGATCGCGTCTTTGGAGCGCCAGTTTCCCAGCTTTCTTCGGGATCGATTAGTCTCTGAAGATACTTTTTCGCCCATTGTTTGGCAAGGGATGTCGCAGAATTATTCTCTGTCATCTCCCAGCCTTGCAGCCTAGGATTTGGCGTGATGTCACCCATGAAGCCCCTTTAAGTTTTTTGGACGATCATTAATTATTGTTTCGCTGACCAGTATAAGGCTCGCTGGAATTGGAGAGTGTGACCTCGCACACAAGAAATGCCTAGAAGCAGACTACTCTATGACCACAAAGCCTCTTGACTCAGGCACTCACTCCATTCAGCTCACCCTTTTGCGATCGCTTCGCCCCAGACGATGAGTTAGCCGGTGATTGAGTGAGGACATGCGACGCAAACAGTTGCTCGTTCTATGTATGCCCAACAGGAATAAACTAGAGATATAGCACTCAACCTATTGGTACCTCGCTCAGCACATTCCCAAGTTTTTGCATAAGCTCCCTGCCGCTGAGAGATATGGAGAACTGAGCGAACATTCTGCTCAGAGTGCTACTGGAGGGTTTGCCATGCATCCTCATTTTAGATTCCTCGGTTTTACTACAACAACGCTACTACTCTCCCTAATTTTCTGGCAATTACCTCTTTTGTTGCGTCGTTCATCTGGGATAGCGCAAGCTCAAGATGTAATGGCAACGTTACCTGACGGCAACTATCAATTTTGTAGCCAACCAGAGACAAAAGACTCACCCTTGGGATCAGGAGTTTGCTTTTGGTTCCGTAAAGTCAACAATCGTGTGGTTGGAGGCTACGGCTACCCTCAATCCGATGACTCTATTTGTGTTAGTGGTGAAGTTCAGGAAAATCTGGCTACAGGTGAAGCTCTAGCCGTATCATGGCCGGGTAGTCCTTGGGAGAATATCCCTCAATCTCCAGCGGATTGGGATGAAGAAGGTCGATTAAAAGTTAGTCAAGGAAGTATTATTCATACCTCCAACAGCGAAGATGGGCGTATTGATTGGATTCAGTTTCGCAGTACGGCGCTAAATCTCAATGGATTTTATCGTTATACCAAAGTTGGTATAAGTGAAGACAAAATTCCTGCAAGCTGTTCGGTGAAAGATATTACGAAAACATGGCAAATAGGAAATAGATAAGCTTATCTATCCTTGTGTACTTGAATTTTGTAGCTTACAAATTGCTTTGAGAATTTGTAATAACTGGATAGCACTTTCAGAATCCATCAAGTTCAAAAGTGGCATCTGTTGATAGGTTGCAGGATTCCCCTGCCGAATTAAGACTAAGCGATAATCCGTGCCATTTGTCGTCAGTCCCCAGGCTAATTCCTGTCGCTCTAGGCTTTGATGAGCGTAGGTAAGTAGTTGCGGTAAACCCTCAAAGGAGTTGATTGAACTGTTTTTAGCTTCAATAACTAGGAGCCAAAAGGCAACATCAGTTGTAGTCGGTTGCTCCTTGTTGACGGCTAAGATGTCAAATCGCCCCGTAATTTTTGTGTCTTCATCTTCAACAACAATCTCGTCAATGTCTTGTTCGAGGCTGATTTTGATGGGGGAGTGAAAGAATCCAGCCAGCCGCAGTAGGGGGCTAATGACTAATAATTTGATTTGCCCTTCTAAAACTTTGCCATCGATTAAGTAATCGCGAAAGTCATTCCGGATTTGTGCTAGTTCCTGCTGTTCAAACTCTGTTAGAGGTTCCAGGGATAATAAAGACGTAAATGAGCCATTGAGCTGTTCTTCAAAATTCAGAAGCTGATGAACTTGCTTCAGAGTGAGTTTTTTAGCGATGAGAGTTGTCATGAGTTGTCGTTGTTAGAAGTATTAGAGGTTTTAGCGTTCCTCGTTACCCCCAATCATCTCCTCAACTCTATTTTGCAACAACCGCACGCTGAGGTTGATTTTTTTCTCATAATCTTGTGTGTAGGGCTATCTGCGATCGCACGAGAGTTGCAACTGTCATCGCTTGCCTTGAGATGCTCTCCGTTTATTGCCGCAGGGAACGGTGCCTTAAAGCATTGGAGTTCTCTCAACAAGCATTTAGCCATTTAATGGCGATCGCCTCAGATTACTGAATCAATGCTCAGCACGAGTTAAACACAACATTAGATTATCCTGAATATTGTCCCCCCCAGCGCTCCCATATTCAACAGGTCTAATATCAGCTACAATATCCTCTTTTTTTAAGTCAGCCAACAAATTCTCTGCATATTCATGGAATTTACCGTCAATATAGAGCATTGGGAATATTCTAACTTCTCCTTTACAAACCCGTATCAATTCTATAACACTTCTCAAATGAAATTGATAATCTAGCGTTTCCAGATTAGGTATAAATAATTTAGTATAGACAAAAAGAAAATTGCCACTTAAAACTAAATCAAACGTTTTATCTTCAAATGGTAAATTCGGAAGTTTTGCTTGAATATAACGCTTTTCAGATTTCCCTACTGGATAATCGGCTAAGAATTTTTGCAACGCAGACGTTGCATAGTTTTTCATATCATCTACCGATGTATAAAATTTCTGGCTGATTGGAAGAGAGGATGATGTCAAAAAGTCTATAATTGTATTGATATCTTGATCTCCGGATTCCAGTAAAGTTTCTAATTGATCAGTATAAAGAGGGTCACATCCTACAACATCTAGGTCTAGTTCGTTGGCTTCTGCCACAAAAGAAGCGGGGCCTGAGGGACAGTCTAATATTTTACATCCTTTCCATAAGGATAAGTCAAGGTCGAACATTTTTAGATACTCTTGTAGAGTACGACCGTAAAATAGAACTTTGCTCGTTAGATTAATGTTTGGCTTGTCGGTTTCATCGTTCATGACTTATCAATTGTATATAGTTTAAGTTCAGAGTCGCTCTACATAATCTGATTGTAACCACTTCCTAGTGATCAGCAATAGATGAATTAGTAATGGATTATTCAGTAAATTGATTTTCTAGGTTTTTGTCTTGTACAGCGTGGAATCAAGAGCATGAACAAACAAATTGCTTTTCTCGGACTCGGCGTTATGGGTGGCTATATGGCGGCGAATTTGGCACGAGGCGGTTACTCGGTTAAAGCTTGGAATCGCACCCCTTATCGTCCCGGCGTAGAAGTAGCAGCAAATGGGGGTGCAAACGTAGTGTTATCCATTCGCGAAGCCGTTGAGACAGCAGATATCATTTTTTCTTGCGTTGGAGACGTTCCTGATATTGAAGAAGTCATCCTCGGCACTGGAGGAGTTACTGCATTTGCTAAACCGGGTGCTTTAGTGATTGATACCAGTACCATTGGCCCGGATGCGGCACGAAAGATAGGAAGTGAACTCAAAAAACACAACCTCCGCTTCCTCGATGCCCCAATTTCGGGTGGAGATATCGGGGCGAAAAATGGCACCCTAACGATTATGGTTGGCGGTGAACCCACGGATTTTGAGGAGAGTAAGCCCGTTTTGGAAGTTCTGGGTAAAACCATTCGTCTGTGTGGGCCAGTGGGTAGCGGTCAGGCGGTAAAACTGTGCAACCAAGTGCTTTGTGCCCTTCACATGGTCGGTTTATGCGAGGCAATGCAGCTAGCCGAACAACAAGGAATTGACCCTAACTTAGTGGTAGAAGTGTGTAGTACAGGTGCGGCTGGGTCGTGGGCACTTTCTAACTTGGGGCCGAAAATCATCGAGTCAGATTTCCGACCGGCTTTCATGATTAAGCACATCCTTAAAGATTTGAGATTGGTACAGGAAAGCCTCCAGGCATCAAGTCAAGAATTGCCTGGAGTTGAAATGAGCGATCGCTTATTTAAAATCGTTAAAGAACTCGATGACGGTATGGGTGGCGAACAGGGAACACAGGCAATGATTCGTGCTTACCGTGAGCAAACTCCGCCTTTGTAAAGATGTAGTTCTAGTTTGGCTCAGATCATCGTGAGCTGGGCAATGCTCATCTGTTTTGTCACGGTCTAGTCATCTCCAAGGTGATTCGGACAAAGCTACATCCTGAAACCTGGGTCAGCCAATCTTATCCCTTCTGCCGTCTGCCCTCTGCCTTTTGCCATACCTTCAACCCTTTAGCCAACAAACCCAATGCCGGAATCCCTCTTCACCACCGTCTCTAATTCCAATCCCGACTTCATACCCAATCGCCGCCCCCGTAAAGGCGTGATTGTGGGTGCAGGCCAAGTAGGAATGGCTTGTGCATACTCCATGCTGATTCAAAACACTTTAGAGGAAATAGTGATTGTTGATGTCAACACCGACAAGCTGGAAGGGGAAGTGATGGATCTGAATCACGGATTACCCTTTGTTGAGCCTACGATTATACGCTCAGGAACGTTAGCCGATGGTGAAGATGCCGATATCGTGATTATTACGGCTGGAGCCAAGCAGAAGCCAGGGGAAAGCCGTTTAGATCTGGTGCAGCGCAATTTAGAGATATTCAAAGGCTTAATTCCACAAGTCGTTAACTATTGTTCAAAAGCCATTTTGCTAATTGTCACTAACCCAGTAGACATCATGACTTATATCTCCCTCAAACTATCTGGGTTACCCACTGCCAGTGTAATTGGTTCGGGGACGGTGCTGGATACCGCTCGTTTTCGCTATCTTTTAGCTGAGAAGTTTCAGGTTGACCCTCGGAGTTTGCACGCCTATATCATTGGCGAACATGGTGATAGTGAAGTCCCTGTTTGGAGCAAAGTCAACATCTCAGGAATGCGCCTATTTGAGGACGAAGCAAACGATAGTCCGCTAGAAGACGCTGAAAACATCAAACCGATTTTTCAACAAGTCAAGAATGCTGCCTACGAGGTGATTCAGCGTAAAGGAGCAACCAGTTATGCCATTGGTTTAGGTGTTACCCAAATCGTCCAAGCCGTTTTACGCAATCAAAATCGAGTGCTGACTGTTAGTAGCCTGATTAATAGCTTTGAGGGAATTGAAGATGTTTGTCTGAGTCTACCTGCTGTTGTGAATCGTCAAGGTGTCAGCCGATTTTTGAATCTCACTCTGACTCCTACTGAAAAAGAGCAGCTCCAGAACTCTGCTAAAGTTTTGCGCCAAACGATGGAAAAACTCGACCTTTCACCCTAGTTTTGTGAGTTTTTTCATCAAAATCCTTCAGGATTACATCAAGTCTTTAATTTTTAAGAGCTATACTCCTGATAGATGCCATCTTAAGCTATGGCAGTTGCTGAGTGACTGAATTAGCCAGTAAATTTGTAGCTAGAGATAAATTAATTTCTGCTTGTTGCCTGCATCCTGGTACTTCTCTCGATCGCATCAGGTTTAGTGCTTCTCCCTCACCCATCCCATTTCCTCGCTCACAACTAGGGGAGTAGACAGCGCGTGAAATTCTTTGTAAAGCTTTTTAAACAAGCTTTGACAATTCTACCTTTTTTTGCATCAGTTCCAATTGGGGTTGCAGCGCTTCAAGCTATTCCATCGGCTCAAGCCCAATCCATTACACCCGCTGCCGACGGGACTAATACGGTCGTTACTCCCAACGGGAAGCAGATTAACATTTCAGGCGGTACCCCCTCCGGGGACGGTAGCAATCTGTTCCACAGTTTCCAGCAATTGGGACTGGATGCAGGGCAAGTGGCTAACTTTATTTCTAATCCCCAGATTCGTAATATTTTAGGTCGCGTAGTTGGTGGTAATCCCTCTTACATTAACGGACTCATCCAGGTGAGTGGCGGGAATTCCAACTTATACTTAATCAATCCCGCCGGGATCGTTTTTGGCGCTTCGGCTACTCTTAACGTTCCGGCTTCCTTTACAGCGACGACGGCTACCAGCATCGGTTTTGCTGGAAATAACAGATTCAATGTTTTTGGCAACAATGATTACCAAAACTTAGTGGGTACTCCTACTCAGTTTGCCTTTGATCTGTCTCAACCGGGAAGCGTTGTTAATACAGGCAATCTCGCCGTGCAACCCGGAGAGAACTTAATGTTACTAGGCGGCACAGTCCTTAATACGGGGTCATTGAGTGCCCCAGGCGGAAGTGTCACTCTTACGGCAGTGCCTGGTGGTAATCTGGTACGAATTAGTCAACCCGGCAGCCTCCTGAGTTTAGAAATTGAGCCGAGTCAAGTGACGGCACAAGCAGTACCCTTTAACCCGCTTGATTTACCCACACTACTGACTGGCACGGTGGGGAGTGAGTCAGCTGGATTGAAGGTTTCCCCAACCGGTTCAGTGCAATTAACAGCATCTGGAACGACGATTCCCAGTGAAGCAGGGACAACCATTGTTTCTGGCAGCGTTGATGCCTCAAACTCAGTGGTGGGACAAACTGGCGGAAGTGTCTTTGTTTTAGGCGACAAAGTGGGTTTATTCGGTGCCAACATCAACGCCTCTGGTGCTAATGGCGGTGGCACGGTACTGATTGGTGGGGACTATCGAGGTCAAGGGACAGTGCCGAATGCATCTCGCACCGTTGGCGATCGCAACACAACCATTCAAGCCGATGCCTTATCCACTGGGAATGGGGGGCGAGTCATCCTTTGGGGCGATCAGATAACGGGCTTTTCTGGCAACATTAGCGCCCGTGGCGGTCAAAATTCCGGGAACGGCGGGTTTGCAGAAGTATCCGGCAAACAAGACTTGATGTTTACGGGAAACGCTGATTTGAGTGCACCCAACGGGACGATGGGTAACTTACTCTTAGACCCAACCAATATCATTATCTCCAATGCTCCCTCTTCCCCTGGCGTTGATGCTCAACTAATTGCCACAGGTCAGATTTTACAAAATGATTTCTCACCTGACCCCGGAACCATCACCATTTCTCAAGCCACGCTGCAAAGTCTCCCTAATACGGCGAATGTTCTTTTAGAAGCTACTGATAACATCACCATTGGTACGCTAACCGGCAACCGATTGACCTTTGCTCCCGCCCCTTTTGACACTTCTATTGCTGGAACAATTGAGTTTAGAGCCGATGCCGATCGCAATGGGATTGGGTCTTTTTCAATGAATCCAACAGACACCATCCAAGCAATCGGGCGATCGCTCACCATATCGGGAGCGAGTATCACAACTGGAAATATCGACACGTCAAGGTTTGCCTTCGGCTATGGAGTGGGCGGTGCAATTAACCTCAATGCCACCAACGGCAGTGTTGTTACAGGCAATCTAACGACACTCACCGAGTTTACTCCTAATGGTTTGGGACTAGAGCCTCCGGTGAATAATGGGGGAGCCATTACGATTACTGCAACCAACGGCATTACGGTCGGCAATTTAGATACCCGTTCTCAGAGTGATACGGGTGCGGGCAATACCCTTAATGGCGGAAATGTTTCCCTTACGACGACCAACGGCAATATCACCGTAGGCGGAATTTCCACCCAATCCATCATTAACGCTGTCAATGGCAGTGCGGGAAATGGTGGGCAAATTGATATCCAGGCTCCCAATGGGAGTATTAACATCACCGGTAATCTAGTCTCCAGTTCAACTGGCGGAGCAACTGCCGGAAATGCTGGGAATGGTGGCAAAATCGCACTCACCGCTGGCACTGGCATCACCAGTACAGGTTCTTTACAATCTTATTCTGGTGCTATCTTTGGCAATTCGGGGAATGGTGGTGAGATTACCCTGAGTACCACCACCGGGAACATCAGCACCAGCTTCTTGGATTCCTATTCTCGCACTGGCAATGGGAGTTCTGGGAATGGCGGTGCGATCGCACTGACAGCAACCAACGGCGGCATTCAAACCGGCTATCTCAAATCCTATTCTGACTCGTTCAATGGCTCGGCTTTGGCGTCTTCTGGCGATGGGGGTGCCATTAACGTCACCGCTGCCAACACCATTACCGCAGGCGATTTGTTTTCTTATTCGGGCGCTAACCCAGGTAATGCGGGTAAAGGAAGTCCCATTACCCTCACCTCCACCAACGGCGACATTAATACAGGTAACGTCTACTCCTATTCCGGTGCGCTCAACCGCAATGCGAGTGATGGCGGTGCCATTACCTTTACAGCCAACAGCGGCACGATTAGAACCAACAATATCGATGCCCATTCGTTCGCGGTTTCAGGCATTGGCAAGGGTGGAGATATCAGCCTCACAGGTGGCATCGGGATTATCACAAGGCAAATTAACAATTTTCCGGCTTCCTTCGGTGCCCAACCTCAAAATAACGGTTATGGCAATATCACCTTAACCAGTGACGGAATTGACTTGTTGGGTGGCAACAACTCAGTTATCAGCAACGGTAGTCTTTTAATTCAGCCCTTCACGCCGAGTCAGAATATTGTTGTGGGTGGAGTGGGTGATCTGGGAGCGACGAGCGTAGATCTGAGTACAATCGAACTCAACACCTTGGCAAATGGCTTTAGCTCGATCACCATTGGCAGAGTTGACGGTAGCGGAACCATTACCCTGGGGGATAATTTCACCTTTCTTGACCCCGTAACCCTTCAAGCTCCCCTGGGTTCTGGCTCGATTAATACCAAGGGTTTGACCCTCAGGGGAGGAGACAATGCCACCATTACCCTGCTCGCAAACCAAGGGATTAAGACGGGCAATATTATCAATCGGGGTCGGGGAATTACAATCACCAGCACGAACGGCGAAATCGATACTACTGCCGGAACGCTCAACTCTAGCTCGATAACAGGTGAGGGAGGAGCGATCGCTCTTTCTGCCAATAACAACATTAATACGGCTGACATCAACACCCAGTCCAGCACAGGCATGGGCGGCAAACTGACCTTGAACAGCAATACAGGCAGTATCACGAGCAACAACCTCACCTCATCCGGTGCCACCACTGGAGGAAACATTCAACTGGATGCAAGCAGCCAAATTCGTGCTGGACAAATCAACTCTAGTGGAACTTCGGAGAAAGGGGGCAATGTCACTCTAAACTCATCCGGTGATTCTCAAGTGAACTGGATTAACGCCCAAGGGAAAACCCAAGGCGGAACCGTTGACATTACAACTCAAGGATTCTTCCGAGCGATCAATACGTTTACTAGTGCTAATGTCAAGGCCAGCATTTCCACGATCGCTGGTTCTAACGGCGGTTCCATTACTATCCGACATGGAGGAGGTGGTATTGTTCCGTTTATTGTCGGGGATGCTGCGAGCAACGGGACAGTCGGTGCCATTACCAGCGGCAGTTTTGCCATTGCACCGATGCAATCCTTTCTCTTCACCTATACACAGGGCAATATTCGCTTGATTAGCGTTAACCCACCCCCACCCAAGCCCGTTGAGCCACCCAAGCCCGTTGAGCCACCCAAACCCGTTGACCCACGCCCGAAACCCACTGTCCCCCCCACTCCAACCGTACCGTCTATCAATGCGGTTGACCTGACGCTTTCCC
>NZ_DATNPA010000676.1:0-7696 GCF_036703385.1 Allocoleopsis sp.
AATGAGTTGGTCTGCATTTTCCCAGGTATCGTCGTAAATATGGGCACTCTGACTGACAGTAATTAGTGGCCCCAAACGCAGGTCATAACTAGAACGCAAGGCGATCGCATCTCGAATATATTGTTGCAACGCACGCAATCCCATTGCATTTGCAGGCCAAGCCATGTACATATCATTACTCCGAAGAGTTGCAGTTAGAGATAGTTCATTTTCTACAACTCTTAACCAAAGGTGATTAAGACAAGGGCTACCCCCTTTGTCGTGGTCTTGGACATCCCACAGCGACATAACTGCACTGGCAGCGTCAATTTCTCCTATTAACTTCTTAACTACTTGCTCAATTTGGTCACGTCCAAACCAGCTACGGAGGCGCTGACCGTAGGTGTATTTCAGCCCTTCACGATAGGGAGCATCGTCTAGGATTTGTGAGATGTACTCGTCAATAAAAGCGCGATCGCAGGGCAGATAATTGGGTTCTGGAAAATAGAAACCAGGTGGTTCATCTGTGACAACAGCCATCAAATCAATTAACTCTTGCCATTGCCCATCGTAGCCTGTGGGTCGAATCGTTCCAGTTGTTTTAATGCGATGAATGATTTTGACCCAAGTCTCAGCAATCGTCCGCCCCTCAATTCGATGTCCGTAGCGTGGCCCAGGTAATACAGTGGGGACAGCACTGGACATAGGGAATTCTAACGGTATACCCCAAGGCTCAACAGTATCCCGGAGAGCATGAGACTTGACCTGACTCACAGCTTCGGCAATTGAATGAGCTTCGGAGAATTCCACTGATTGCCGCAACTGTTGTAGCGCACCAGCATCAATCTCAAAGTCTATGTAACCAGTAATGGGAGAACTAATCACCCAGCAGCGACGCCCGGTATCACTAAAACCCTCTTCAAAACCATTGCGAAAGAAATCTAGCAAGCACTGACACCCACCAGCGTTCCGATCTTCCTTCGTCGCGTTGAGAACCACTAAAAAGCGGACATGGGGATTTACTAGCAGATTGCGGATGAGGAGACTGATTCCCCTAGTTGGGCTGTATAGCTGCCCAATGACAGCAAACTCGTGAGGTTGTAACTTTTTGGCGATTGCCCCTTTGACAGTCCACCCGGTAATCACTGCGCAAGAAGCAGTTCCGCAAATTAGCTGATTCGGTTTGTATAGTGGGTTGTACTGGAACTGGGTTGCTTGACCCGTTTCTATCATGTTTGGCTAGAAGTCAAAAAAATATACCAGGTTACCATAATAGACGGTCTCAACAAGCTATCAACAATTTAGACCTGCTCAGCCCAGCTAGTCAGTGCGATCGCGCCAGAAATTCTCGCACCTTTTGTCTACAAAAAGCCCAGTCACACGACTGGGCGGCTGGAACTGTTTGCTCTACTCAGGAAAGTCTGTACTTAATTCTGACGAACTGGTTTGGGTTGCGTTTGTGATTGAGACTGAGTTTCTTTAGGCAGAATCACTTGGTCAATCCCATGAATCACACCATTAGTAGCTTGAATGTCGGCTTGAGTCACGTTGGCCTCGTTGACAGTGACTTTACCGTCTTTACCTTTTTGTACTGCCACCGATGTACCAGCGAGGGTCTCAACATTTCCCGACTGGATCTGACCGCTAGTGACGGCACCAGGCACGACATGGAGCTTTAATAGCTCCCTCAGTAGTTCTTTATTCTCTGGTTTTAGCAGTTGTTCCAGTATCCCTGGTGGCAATGCAGCAAAGGCTGCATCGGTAGGGGCAAAGACGGTATATGGCCCTTTCCCTGCCAAGGCTTCCTCTAATCCTGCTGCCTTAATGGCTTTGGCGAGAGTCTGGAAGTTCTGACTGCTAGCGGCTTTTTCTACCAGGTTTCCGGCTGCTGGTGCAGCCTCAACAGATGTATTCGGCTTTTCTCGATCTTGAACGGTTGGTTTGGTTGTAGCAGGAACGTCTGGTTCGACTGGTGCGGCCTCAACAGATGTATTGGGCTTTTCTCGATCTTGAACGGTTGGCTTGGTTGTAGCAGGAACGTCTGGTTCGACGGATGAGGGGGTACTATTTGAAGAATCTGGAGCTGGTTTTTTTTGCGCAAGTACCGGAAGTGTGATAAAGAGGCTTAATCCAAGAACACCCAATAGCAAGTGAGTTCGAGTTTTCATTTCGGTAATATCCTGAATGCTACACGTAGTCAGGGGAGTGGCTGGGGACGGAAACAGAGAGTCAAAACCCACAATCCTAATTCCTAATCCCTAATCACTTTGGCAACCACTATCCGGTTTGACAGTATGAATGATTGGCTTAAAACCGGAGAAAGAAGCGATCAGCTTTGCTGATGCCAAAGGCAATTGCCCCAAAGGGGCAGCGCCAAAGATGATCGCAATGCTTGATAAGCAAAGCCACAAGCAAGTTTGAGGTTTAAAGGAGGAATACTAGACGGCTTGTTTGGCTAGGCTTCAGAATAATCTTTAAAAGTAAAAAACTAGATAAGGTCTAGGAGATTTCTCAAAAAAGTATTGATCGCTTGTCGGATTATGTACACAAGGGCAGACGGGCTTGAAAGCAGCTACCAACCCCAACCTGGCTAGTGACAGTAATTTTGCCCCCATGACGATGAGCAATGGTTTGCGCGATCGCAAGTCCTAAACCTGTACCCCCTTCTCGGCGCGATCGGGCTTTGTCAGCACGCCAGAAGCGATCAAAAATGAACGGTAGCTGTTCGCGATCGATTCCGATGCCAGTATCCTGAACACTGACAAGGGCGAAACGACTGTGTTTGGCGAGAGTCAGAACAACTTGACCGGCAGGAAGAGTATATTGCAGGGCATTCTCTAATAAGTTGGAAATTAAACGGGTCAGTTGAGCTTCATCTCCCATCACAGCTACCGTTGCCCTACACTGATATTGGAGAGTAATCTTCTTCTCTTGAGCAATGATTTCAAACAATTCCACCAAATTTTGCAAAATACTATTCAGAGAAATCGGCTTCCACTCATGAGCGGGACTTGACACGTCGGCTTCTGCCCGAGCCAAAAAGAGTAAGTCTTGGGCTAAGTGGCTCATCTGAGTCGTGGCGCTAGCAATAGAAGCTAACTTTTTAGCATCCTTGGGATGAATCCGCTCCGGATGATTCCGCATGACTTCGACAGAGGCTTGAATTACGCTTAAAGGACCACGCAGCTCATGGGACGCATCTGCGGTAAACTGTTTAAGCTGTCTAAAACTTTTCTCAATTGGCTCGAGCGCATTTTGAGTCAGCCAAAGCCCACCAATCGCAACCAATCCCAGAGTCATCATTCCACCCATTCCCAATCCCCACAGCAATTGGTACTGGATTGTTTCGACATCCTCTGTGGATTGACTGGCTCGAATATACCCTTCTAGGTATGGATGGTTGGGCTTCGAGCCATCCTTGAAGACGGAAATCGTAAACGTCCGAACTTGATTCGGCTTTCTCATCCGCTTTAGAGTCAGAGAACCGACTTTCGGCGGAACCGTAAGCTCAAGAACCCCTCGGCTTGCTAGAAGTTTCCCGTCAGCGTTGAACCATTCCAAGCTTTGTTTGTCTCGATTGAAAATATCACGCCACGGAACTTCGTCAACTTGATCGAGGTGTTGGCTTCCTTCATCTTTTACCTCTACAAGCGAGGGAGCCGCCGATTGGGCTAAAGTCAGCAGCTTTTTATCCAGTTGACGATAGAGATTGCGACTCAAAAAAACATATACCCCTGCACCGAAGACGCTCAAAATTGCCGCCATGACCATCAACTGAGACAAGAGAAGACGCCAGCGCAGACCTTGAAACATCGGGTTCTACCAATCTCTTTTTATGCTACATCTCTCCTTTAGAAACGGAAACTGGAGTTCTGTATCAGCGAAAAATTATCTTTACATTGAGTATAGAAGATGTTATTAGGAGGTCTGTTTGAGGCGATAACCCAAACCATAGACTGTCTCAATCAGATCGCTAGGAGCCCCAACTGATTCCAATTTTTGTCGTAAACCTCGAATGTGAGCCTTAACGGTTGCTTCTTCGGGTAGTCGCTCAAACGGCCAGAGGTGTTCGAGGATTTGAGCACGGCTAAACACGCGGCGACGATTGCGCAGGAAAAACTCCAGCAGAGAATACTCCTTGGGAGAGAGCGGCACTAGGCAACCTTCATAAAAGACCTCACAGGTACTGGGGTCAAGAGTCAAGCCTTCCCACTCTAGAACAGGCGGTAATGTAGACATCCCCCGCCGTAGTAAAGCCCGAATGCGAGCTGATAACTCCTGCAAATCAAAAGGTTTGACTAGATAATCATCAGCTCCAGCATCTAGTCCCATAACCTTGTCCGTAATCGTATCTCTGGCTGTTACCATCAAAATCGGGACACAACAGCCTTGGGAACGCAGCCGTTGGCACAGGGTTATCCCATCCAGCTTCGGCAGCATCACATCTAGCAAAATCAAATCATAGGTAAAACTATTCACGAGTTCCCAACCAAACTCTCCATCAGCAGCAACTTCGATCGCATAATGATGGTCGCTGAGGTCTTCTGCAATTACATCGGTAAGGCGCTCATCATCCTCTACAAGTAAAATTCTCATAGTTCGTAGAATTACCTACACAGCTACTTTAGCGAGTCTAGTTGCAATAGGGCTTGTGTAGGGTGGGTTAGGCGGCAGCCATAACCCACCAAAGTCTCGAAATAGTCGTGCGTTAAGCAACGCTTTCACACCCTACAATTTTGCTACTTTCCTCGTGTTGCTCTGCCTTACCTATTTAAGTAGCACTCGGTGATGGTGTAGCATCGGATTTGCTAGGTGTTTGCAAATCCTTAGAGCCACCGGGTGAGGCGGAATTTTTCCCTGTGCTAGGAGACTGCAAATCCCCAGAGCTGCTGGGTGAGGGCAAACTATCCATTCCTTGTGTTCCACTCGGCGTTTCGGTGCTGCTAGTTCCGCTTGGTGTGCTAGTTTCTCCTGAAGGAGTGTTTCCTTTGTCACTACAGGCTCCTAGAAATAATGTCAGCCCCAATACTAGGGAGAAAGCGGTAAACTTCCGTCTCACAACGATACCTCCTAAAATTCTCAAAATCTTTTACACGAAAAGTAGACGGCGAACCCTTGGTTGGATTAATACAGCTTCTAACTCTTTTTTGACTTGAGCTAATTCCTGTCACACCTTCGTGAGCAATCTGTCCTTTGGACTCTTCTTTAGACGTTAAGCCTAAAAAGTAAAAAACTCGGTAAAAAACATAGATATCCCGATAGAAATAGAACCGGGCAAGTAAGTGTTGGAAAAAATTATTGTCATCTATCGTTGTGAATAGTTATCCCTATAATTTTTCGACAGTCTCAGGGAAAAGCCCCGTTATAATCTTAGGTTTAAGGGGAATGGCACTGACTTAACATCAGTTTGTAGTTGCAGTTGAGTGCTTTTTTGCGCTAAATCGCTACTACAAGCACTTTAAGTCAGCACCATTCGATTGATAGGGTGAGAGAATGTCGGGATGGGCAGCCTTGTGAATGAGTAGTATCTCAGAAGCCATTGTCAGCGCTTTCCAGTTTTACCAGGCTGGTAACTTATCTCAGGCTAAATTGATATGCCAGCAAATTCTTCAGGAGCAACCGAATTCTACTGAGGCTCTGGATCTGATCGGTAGGATGGCTCACCAAGTCGGCAAGCTGGAAGAAGCGATCGCATATTATCAGCAGCTACTCGCTCTGATGCCAGACTATGCCGAAGCTCATTACAACCTGGGCTATGCTCTCCATCAACAAGGCAATCTGTCTGCTGCGATTACACACTATCAACAGGCGATCGCACTTAATTCCAACAATGCTGAGACTCACGCTAACTTAGCCTATATCTTTCAACATCAGGGTCAAATCGAGGCGGCTATTGATCATTATCAGCAAGCGATCGCCATTAAACCCGATATTCCCGAGAGCTTCTACAATCTGGGCAATCTGTTTAGGCAGCAAAACCAGCTAGAAGCTGCGATTATTCAATATCAGTGGGTTCTTGCTCTCAACCCCAACTATGTGGATGCCTATCTCCAACTTGGCGCGTCGCTATACTCCTCAGGTCAGCATGAAGAAGCGATCGTCTGCTACCAACAAGCAATTTCTTTAAACTCAAATCTTCCTGATGCCTACTACAACTTAGGCAATGTCCTTCTCAATCGGGGTAGATACGAAGAAGCGATTCCTTCCTATCAACAAGCTCTTACTTTAGAGCCAAATTTCCTTGATACTTACCTTAAGCTGGGTTGGGCGCTAATGCACCTGAGCCGATTTGAGGAAGCCACTGCTTGTTTCCACCAAGCTCTAATTCTTCATCCCAATCATCCTGAAGTTTATCAAAAGCTGGCATTAGCTTTAGCAAGTCAAAATAAACTGGATGAGGCAATTGGCTGCTTCCAAAAAGCATTACAGCTAAAACCCGATTTTGTTGAAGCGTACTGGCAAAGCCAACTCATTTTGCCTATTTTATATGATACTCAGGAGCAGATTCTCATCTGGCGTCAGCGATTCTGCCGAGGACTCAATCATTTGATTCAAACAAGTAACTTAAATACTACTGAGGGACTCAGACAGACTTTAACGGGATTAACAGCAAGTGCCACCACATTCTTCCTGAGTTATCAGGGTTTTAATGACCGAGAAATCCAACAAAAGTATGGAACATTTGTGCATCGAGTGATGGCAGCTATCTATCCTCAATGGGCGACGCCTCTAGCCATGCCTCAGCTCAGTAACCAAGGAAAGATTCGCATTGGGTACCTATCAGCCCATTTCAGAACACATACTGTAGCGTCTTTAACCTTAGGTTTGCTCAAAAACTGTGATAAACAACAGTTTGAAATTTATACCTATCATATTGGTGCTAAATCGGATTTAATCACTGACAACTTCCGCTATTGCAGTGATAAATTTTATCATATATATGGCAACATGAATAGCATTTGTGAACAGGTGATTGCGGATCATCTGCATATTCTTGTTTTTACAGACATTGGCATGGACTCGCTGACCAATTACATTGCAGGGTTACGCTTAGCACCCATACAATGTATATTCTGGGGACATCCGGTTACATCTGGTTTGCCAACGATTGATTACTTTTTATCGAGTAATTTAATGGAACCGGAAAATGCTCAAAGCCACTATTGTGAACAGTTGGTTCGTCTTCCTAATACTGGAATTTGTTATGAAAAACCGTTGGTTACTCAACCGAGGAAAAGTCGTTCAGACTTTCATTGGCATGAGGATGCTGTTATTTATCTTTGTTGCCAATCTTTATTTAAGTATCTACCTCAGTTTGACACTATTTTTGCCCAAATAGCTCAGCGTGTCCCTCTGGCTCAATTTGCCTTCATTGCTCATCCTGTTGCTGCTGTTAATTCACAATTTAGAAGGCGTTTAAATCGTGCCTTTGCTAGCTTCAACTTGAACTATGAAGATTATTGCGTAGTTCTGCCTAGACTGGAGCGAAGAGATTACTTCAATCTCAATTTAGTTTCCAAGATTTTTCTAGATACCTTGTGTTGGTCGGGAGGTAATACAACCCTAGAAGCGATCGCTTGTGGTTTACCCATTGTGACCTGTCCGGGAGAATTTATGCGCTCTCGTCACGCCTATGGAATTCTGAAAATGATGGGGCTGACAGAGACAATTGCCCAAGATGAGGCTGAGTATATTGAGATTGCTGTACGGTTGGGTC
>NZ_DATNPA010000677.1:0-32853 GCF_036703385.1 Allocoleopsis sp.
CAAAAAAATAGTAAGAAACAACAAAGTAAGAGGTAAGACAGACCAAATACCTATGGCTTTTGCAGATGCAATGCTAGTTGCGCTAGAGATCAAACCAAGCAACAGAGAAGTCAAGGTTAGTAAAGTGCGTGCCTTTGTATCTACTCTATCTCGACGATCTTTCACCTCTTTATTTTTGTCCTTAAGAAAATCAATCTTCTCATCAGAAATATTGATTTCTTCAGAAGGAAGAGCAAGCTCACTTTTAGATTCATATTGTCTTTGCTGAACCTCAGCAAGAGTGCATTCGATCACAGAAAGCCGCATGAGTAACCATGTGATGTAAACCGAGAAAGTCATATCTGAGCTTATGAAAAATTGAGCTGCATTGACTTGAGCAATAAACTTGCTATGTCCGTTACTCCTTCTAAATCTAACCAAGCCCACTGACCATTCGGATTAACCTCAAAGAAAACCCAATTATCATCTTTAGTAAATGCCATGTCAATCGCCGCAAATCTTAACTCATAAGAACGACAAAGCTCTAATATTTTATTTATTAAAATAGAGGGTAAGGTGATTAGTTCGTATCGAACATTTTGCATATTATTCTTTCGTATATCTATAGTTTGTAATTTATATTCTTTAGAGGCATAAATTGCAACAGCAATGACTTCATCATCTATTACGTTGATTCTAATATCGTATATTTTTTCAACTTTCTCCTGAAATAGAGTCGGACATAAAGACAAAAGCTCTCGGTTTTTATTAAGTTGGTCTAGAGTAACCTCATTAGTAAAAATCAATGCATCTTCTTGGGAATTCTCTCTTTCGATATACCCATGAGAAATTGGTTTAACAACAAGACTTTCTTTACATTCTTTCCAAAACTCTATAATTTCTTCAAAAGATTGAGTGACTAAAGTTTTGGGAATTGTAAGTCCTAGTCTTCTGGCGCGACTTAATTGTTCTAGCTTGGATGCGGCTGAAGCGTTATTCCTTGGGTGATTAATCCATAATTTAGTAGGGATATGAGCTAAAAATCCCTCAATTGCTGCACTCCACTCACTAAGTGCATGTGCTTGCTCACCTTTTTCAAAAGTCTTTTCTGCTGGCGGTTTCAGAGGTTGTGGTCTTCTATACCAGATAGAATTAATATTCTCTGGCACTAACGTTCGTTGGTCTACAACAAGTGAGAGTTTATCAAACTTGTAAAGTAATTCCGTTTTCCCAGTCAGATAATCAGTATCTAACCTGACATAATCAAATTGACCCTGCTCTAATCTAGAACAGACATAATCTGCCGTTACATCTAGTGAATTTGAGAGAATTACAATCATCCAACTCAGACATCACGGGATTATAGAAAACTGGGTGTAGTAAGAGGTACCAGAGTCAAGATTTTCTCGTGTATTTGTAGCAGTCTGTGTACTCAGGTTCCGAGGATCTTGATCAGTCTGCTCTTGTGAATCAGTTCTCGTCTGAGTACCGAGCAGTATGTTGGCTGAGTGAGAATCCTCCTTCTGCTGGCACACTGCTTCTTGATACAAAGATATGAAACTACATTTCATGAGACTGCCTACTTGAGTGAGCTTATCCTTTAGTGAAGGATTATCTGTAGAAGCATTATAACTATTGCAGCCCAAAATTCTGAAGTACCTGCCGCACAACAGGGTAGGAAGAACTCTCGTGCCGTTTCGGGTGGATGTGCAGGGAGCCGCATCAGCCACAACGCTCTCAGGGTTGGCAGAAAATCTTCGGAGATATTTTGTTACAAAATATAAAGAGAGAAAGCAACGCAACAATCGACATGACTCTTTCTGCTGCCATCACCCCATCCGACGCGAACACTCAGACGAAAACCTGGATGTGGCGAGGTTTTCCCATTACCTATCAATCCCAAGGCGACCAAGGGCCAGCTGTTGTCCTGATACACGGCTTTGGTGCATCTTTAGGACACTGGCGCAAGAACTTACCTGTGCTGGGGGAACGCTGCCGCTGTTATGGCATTGACTTAATTGGTTTTGGCGCTTCTGCTAAGCCGACTCCCAAGCTTGAGGTCGAGTACACGTTTGAAACTTGGGGGCAGCAAATTGCTGATTTCTGCCGGGAAGTTATAGGTACTCCCGCTTTTTTGGTCGGTAATTCGATTGGTTGTATTGTTGCCATGCAGGCAGCCGTGGATCATCCCGATATTGCCTTAGGTGTGGCAATGCTGAACTGTTCCCTGCGCCTCCTCCATGACCGCAAACGTGCCGAACTCCCTTGGTATCGGCGGATGGGAGCACCAGCCGTTCAATGGCTGCTTAGTGTTAAGTGGATTGGTCAACTGTTCTTTGGTCAACTTGCCAAGCCGAAAGTTGTGCGTAAAATTCTGATGCAAGCCTATCGGAATCCCGAAGCTGTATCCGACGAACTGGTCGATATGCTGATGGCACCTGCCGCTGATATTGGTGCAGTCGATGTTTTTGTGGCGTTTACACGCTATTCTCAAGGCCCACTACCAGAAGACCTCTTACCCCTGTTGCCCTGTCCTGCCATATTCTTGTGGGGAACGGAAGACCCTTGGGAACCCATTGATTTGGGGCGAGAGTTGGCTAACTACCCACAGGTGAAAAAGTTTATTCCGTTAGAGGGTTTAGGCCATTGTCCCCAAGATGAGGCACCTGAAATCGTCAATCCGATTCTGCTGGATTGGCTTTCGCAGGATGCTACCGCTTGATCGCTACATAACGTTGGGTACTATCGAAACCGTATGGACGTTAAGCCTAATTTAGGGGCTGACTTGACGATATGGCTGCGTCTCAGCCATAGAGCCTGTATGGTTAAGCGATCGGGACACTCGATCACTAGCTCCAGACCTTGGAGTACCAACTGACACTGTTGTAACAGGCGGCGGTGTGGCAACTTCTGGTGATTGAGGAAAAGTGCGATCGCTCTCTGGCTGAATGCGGTGTAGTTCATACTCAACTCGACTTAAGGGACTTCCAAAGAAAAAAATATCCAATTGTCTGTTGTGGGGTGAGCCAGGAAGCCCGCCCCTGATCAGTGCTACTCGTGTCGCCTGCTCCACAAGATTGGCTAACTTATTTTTTGGTAATCCCTAAGCTATATAGACAACACTTAGAAATTAGAAAATCCCTTTTGGGAGGAAGTTTCTTTTTGTAACCAGTCCTCACCTAACTGAATTGTGACATCTGAGCCGAGAGTGCCGGTACTTTCAACCCGTACCTCCCCAAACCCTAAATGACGACGGATGGAACTGGCACTGTGGGGGTCTCCTTGTTGTGCAACAATACGTGTCACCCGCAAAGGTTCCTTCCAATTATTGTCAACGAAAACATTTCGGTAGCCAGCCTCTTGAAGACTTCGCAGCAGAGATTGCACTGCCCCTGGTTGACCCGTACTATCTTGAATCGCTACTCGTAGATAGGTCGAGTCAACGTCACGAGTCTCCGTGTAGCCTTGGTCAAAGTACCGAGCCGTCATCTGCTGGATACGTCGCTTGTCTGGCAACCAGTAACTGATATCGTGCCGCCCGTCGCCGTTAAATTGACCCGGTACCATCAGCATTTGCACATTTGACCGATTGGTCTGAACACCAAAACCCACCAGGGCGACGAGTTCTTCTACACTCAAGTTTGTGTCAATGTGGGACTGAATGACTGAAAGAATTTGTGGCATTCGTGCCAAAGTCGCGGGATTGAGCGCTTGTTCCATCAGTGCTCTCATGAGCATTTGCTGTCGCTGCACTCGACCAATATCGCCATTCTTATCGTAGCGAAATCGTAAAAGTTGTAGAGCTTTATTTCCGTCTAAGTGCTGTTTGCCTTGTTTCAGGTTGATGTAGAGGTGTTGAGAGTCGTCTTGATATTTCATGTTTTGCGGAACATACGCCGTGACGCCCCCTAAAGCATCTACAAGGCTCTGAACCCCCTGAACGTTGACCCGGATATAGCGATCGATGCCCACACCATTGAGTAGCTCGCTGACAGCCTTTGCTGTCAGCGCCGGTCCTCCGTACACATTGGCAGCATTGATTTTGGCGATGCCTTGCCCTTCTATATAAGTGCGAGTATCGCGAGGAATAGAGAGAGCTGTTAACCTTTTCGCCTCTGGGTCAAACCGTAAGAGGAGCATCGTATCAGTAGGACCCTCAAAGGAGTTGACTAACTCGTAAGCAGGCTTTTGTGCTTCTTTTTCAGGCAGATCAGAGGCAAGAACTTTAGTGCCTAAAACTAAAATATTGACGGGTCGAGTCAATTCTGGTAGTCGCAGGTTACCAGTTGCGATGCTTCCCCCCTTGGTAAACATCTCTGCCTCATCAGGACGGAGGCGACTTTGCAGGAAAGGCGTACTGGAGAGTGATAATGCCACCAGCGCACCTGCTGTCGCCGACAACATTGCCACACCAGTAAAGCCCATCCACAGCCAGAGCCAATGCCCTGACTTTCCTGTGAAAGGTTTTTTCCGAACGGGGCGATCAGCTTTGCTGGTACGCTTTGCGTAATCGCTGTTCTGCCCCGAAGGCGATTGTTCGTAAGTTTTTCGAGCAGACACTTAGCTTCCTCACACACACGCAATAGGGATGGGAATCTCTGAAGATAACTCACCGATGCACTAATGCTTAACCCTGAGTCTAATATGAAGTGTTTAATTAAGAACACTCATAGCAGTTTTTCTGACGATTTGCGGCTAAACCCGGTAAATCCTGGATTGAGTTTGAGCAATTCGTCAAGAGAAATAATTAAACACTGGCTCACGCCTTGGCGGCAAGAGCTAAATGCTGAAGTCTTGAATTATAAATGCTTGCCCAAGGTTTTCTCAGCGATACGCGTCATCCAAGGGAGACGCGGTTGCTTGCGTTGCCACACACGCACCATCAACCCAATACTCACCAAGAAATAACCAGAGGTCAGCAGACTATTCATAAATAACAGGCGTAGCGTCCAAAACTCTGAGGTTTGCGCTCCTGCTCCTGCTGCTAATAAAAAGTATCCAAGCAGCCAACTGAACGCCAGGGTAATAGACAAGCGGCTAACGGATTGTTGTTCCCGTGTCCCCTGGCGGCGGTATAGTGTCCACAGTGCTGGGAAAAAGCCAAAGACGGGAACCAGGTATACAAACAACTGCAAACGCTGAAGTTCTCGATTTTCTATCGGGTCAGGCTCTTTCATTTTGGTTAGGGGTTGGGCTTCACTATTACCCTAGCGCGAGGAAAAATTTTTACGACGTGTTGTGTTCAAACAAAAACATTCAGTGGGAGTCAGGAGTCAAGGGACAAGCACTGACTCCTGATTTGGGACTATAAATCAAGGCGACTTGCCATTAGTTCATGCCATGCCCAGAGCATTCCATGTTTTCTGGCCAACAAGCCCATCTGCTTCCATCCCATTTGCCGTCTGAAACGCTCTGACAGCAGCTTTCGTACCTAAACCAAAGACACCATCGATCTCTCCAGGGTTAAATCCTTTATTTTTCAAGCGCTGCTGAAGTTGCTTGACAAGTGGGCCACTGGAGCCTTCTTTTAATAGTTGCAGCGACTCTGCTGCCCCTCCAGTTTCCTTCATGAGATCCGTTCCATCAATAACTGTCGTATAAAAAACGTAGCGGTCATTGCTCTGGAAACGTCGGTCTTTTTTAATCAGGCTCATAAACTCCCGATGTCCCTGACGCATGCGCCCGACTAAGCAACCCGCACTAGCATAGTAGACGTTGTTGTAGGGTAAGTCATAACCCCAGTGCTGATTGACAGCAAAGTAGCCCGTATCTTCCTTATCACCGACTCTCTGGTAGTCTTTGTTCAAGTCCCGGTACACAGTAATCTCGCCACCCGTCTGGATGAGTGCTTCATGACGGTCAGCAGTACCGTGAATTCCGACTTGCCAAGCTTTATATTGACCGAACTTGATTCGGGCTGCTCCCTCCGGGTTCATGGGATTTTCGGTGTAACGATATCCAGGTTCTGTAGTGGCTTCCCAGTTACCGACAATGGCAGGAACGCCATCGATAATCTGAATGACCATCCGGCGGTCATTAAAATAGTTGGGCTTATCATTGTTGAGGGAACCGTCAGCGTCCATCCCGCTGGCTAAGCACAAGCATCACTACCTGTACTCGCCTACAAAACCGTGCATGAGACTTTCGCCTCACACGGCTCCTCAGTGATTTGGTGCTTGTCATGCATACCTCTTTCCATCTTGTAGGATTAGGCAGTTAGAACGGGTTGGCGTCTAGCCAGTGTTCGTCTAACTCTTTGGTGCCAACAGCGTCTAGTGCTGTCTTGTTGTCGTGGCAATGTCGATGAAGTAGCTGGAGGTTATCGTAATTATTCCTTCCGCCTTTTGACTTGGGAATGATGTGGTCTGTTTCCAGTCTGTCTCCATCTTTAAAGTAAAGTCCGCAGTGGGTGCAT
The DNA here is from genome assembly GCF_036703385.1 of Allocoleopsis sp. Lineage (NCBI taxonomy): Bacteria > Bacillati > Cyanobacteriota > Cyanophyceae > Coleofasciculales > Coleofasciculaceae > Allocoleopsis > Allocoleopsis sp. The sequence continues at coordinate 6,395 of NZ_DATNPA010000677.1, forward strand.
CTTCCCTTTTGTCTTGTTAAGAGTGTTGTTACTCTTTTTGGGGCTTCAGGGTGTTTTCCCATTCTTGTACTCCAGTAGACCCAATCGCCGTCATAAGGGCTGCGCGTGTCTAGCACTTTTACGTGTCTCTTTATAGGAGTTTCACTGTGCCGATAAAGCCACTCTTCCCTATCAGGTGTTGCGAAGACCCAGTTACTATTTCCAATTGTTTGCCAGTATTTGTTGGCTGTCCATTTCTTACCCTTTTTGGGGTGGCGGTAATTCGCCCATGCCCTGAGTTGTTGGTATACAACTCTATCTAATCCAGAGTAGGTTTCTTTACTGGCGACTGTCGAGTAAGAGTTTGACCATCCTTTAATTACCGGATTCAAGCGTCTTATTAAGTTTGCCTGAGTTGCCGATTTGTTAGTTTTTATGATGTGTCCTATCTTTTCGACGTGTTCTTTGATTTTAGTTTTACTGGGTTTGATGATGGTTTTGAAACCAAGTATTACTCCGTTCGGTTTTTTTGCCGATTGAGATTCTCCGACTGGGTATTGTCTAACGTTGTACCCTAAAAAGTCGAATCCTACATTTCCCTCATGTTTGTGAAACGTGTGGGTTATGCGAGTTTGACTTGGCTTTAATTCCAACCCCATGCCTGCTAACCATTCGGCTGCTAGTTGTTGACATCTTTGAACAACGGCTAGGTCTTTGTGAACTATTACGAAGTCATCGGCATATCTAATGACCGTGGGTTTCCACTTTTGATATTGCTTTCCATCTTTGGTTATAGAGTTGGGGAAAGCTTGCCTTATGACGGTTTCTAAGCCGTGGAGGGCTATATTGGCTAATAGTGGGGAAATTACCCCGCCTTGCGGCGTACCCTCAGATGTTTCTAGGAACGTGTTATTGTCTATCACCCCCGCTTTTAACCATGCTCTTATTTGTCTGCTGATGGTGGGGAATGTATTTAGTTTTCTGACTAGCGCTTCCTGGTTTATCTTGTCGAAGCATTTGGCAATATCGGCATCCAGTACATAGTTGTCTTCTAGCCGGATTGCGTTGTAGATTGCTCCGATTGCATCATGGCATGAGCGTCCTGGTCTGAACCCATAGCTATTAGGCTCAAATCGCGCTTCCCATTCTGGCTCAATTGCCAGTTTCACTAGCGCTTGCAAGGCTCGGTCGTACATTGTCGGGATACCTAACGGGCGTTTTTCTTCACGTCCTGGTTTGGGAATCCAAACCCGTCTGGTTGGTTTTGCCCGTGAGTTTAATTTGAGGTTGGCAACTAAAGTGAGACGTGCTTTTGGGGATAAGGACTTCACCCCATCCACTCCTGCTGTCTTCTTCCCATTGTTGTCTTGTGTTACCCGACGCACCGAGAGACATTTTGCTGACCAAGACCGCATCAAGGTCTTTTGGAGTCTACGGACTGCCTTGACATCTCCACGTTGAGAGGCTCTGTAGATTCTGGTTTGCAACTTGAACACCTGGCGTTCTAGCTTGCGCCAGTTCACCTGGTTCCATTCCACCGTAGTCTTTAAACTCGTTTTAGACGTATTCATTGCTACTTGAGACTCCACATTCCAAATCACCGTGTCTCCGTCTGCATATCCTTGGCGTTACCCAAGGCGTTAGCTTCTGAGACAATCCTTCCCATCTCGTAGCATCCGGTTGGCACCTACTCAGGTTATCGACCTTATCCTGAGAGCCGACGAGAGGGTTACTTCGTTCCTAACCATCATTGTTTGAACCTTTAGAGTGACACTGTCCACCGGGTTTATTGGGAGTGCTTACTGGTCAAATCGAAAACTGCCAGCCCCCTATCCTTTGCCGTTTTGGCTACAGCGTATAAGCCTTTCCGCTGTTTCGTTTTTACGATGGTTCAGACGTGTCTTCACGCAAAAGAGCATTACTCATGGGTTCTTGCTCGACGGGATTCCAGATTAGGCTTCCAGTTACCGCCTTTTAACACCCCGTTGCAATGGTCAGTTAGATTTGCAAGACCTAACTGTGGGGGTGCGCTGTCACCGCTAGCACCTGCGGGGTGGGACTTGTCTCTAGGCTTGATCGCCTGTTTTCAGGATTGTTAATTCATCCTTAAGATTTGGCTTTCTGTTACATTTAGTAACATTAGTCAGACTCACCCACATGATGGTTAAGTTGTCAAGGTTCTATTTGTACCTTGCGGCTAATCCTCCATAGCCCTTATAGGGCTTGGTTTCTAGCCAACGAATCACAGCTCGACGTAAACAATGTTGTACTCTCTAATTCCCTGAAAAATCTCGTATTTTTTGAGCTGCATATACTTAACGATACGACTCGCCAAGTCATTGCCTAGCTTGAGGGGAGGGGTTGGTAACTCCTCGGGCTTGGTTTCAATAAGCTTTTTAGCCGTTTCGGCTCCGAGCTGATCTGCCTCGTTAATCTTCATCAGGGTTTGGAATTTCTTCAACGCTGCTGAAGAGATGGGACCAAACTTGCCGTCGGCTGGCGGTTCTAAAAGTCCCAACCCGATGAGCAGAACTTGGATCTGGGTAGCTAGCTGTTTATCAGTAGCAATCCCTTCCATACTGTACTTCAGGTCTTTTCCCAGGAAGTCTTGTAGTTTCATGATGTTATTGTTGGGGTGGATTTTGTGTGAGAGATGACTTCAATCCTTCGATAGTCTAATCCGGAACTCATCCGCTAAGCGCTTCTGATATGGCAATCGAGACTGAGTTCAGCAGGATTGGGTAGCTTCCACCTTTGCTTGAAGACTCGGCACCTAGAAAGAACTACTATCTTCTTGCGAGAGCGATCGCCCAAGCCGGAGCTTTAGTGAGGACAGCGGCAAAGGCGATTGCCCCAAAGGGGCAACGCGAAGCGATCGCACTTGGGTCAATTGCCTTAGGCACTGGGCAAAGGGCACTGCCCCAATCGACAATCACAGGCGTGGGCTATGCCGATTTTTTCACAATTTTGTCCAGATACTACAGCTATTAAGTTAATTTCCTAGATAGGCAACTTCCTTGGCATGATCAGCTACTCTAGAGCGCTTTAACTTCCCATTTAGTAGCCTTGTCGATTTCTGAGCGAAGAATTAAGTTGATTTTGTGGCTTTCCAGAAATTCCCCTTTAGATAGATGTAAGAAGCGCTGTTCCCACCACATCTTGGAGCGGATTTCAGCCTCAAAAAATTCAGGCATAATCTCATAGGAACTCAGTACTCTCAGGGCGGCGTATAAAATGAGTCGCTCTGCCTTATAGTCTTCAGCGTGTGTGGTTGCCCAGTGGTCAACGAGGTTAGCATCCCACACACCGATAAACTCGGTGCGCTTGAGGGGATAAACTAAACTTACCCCGATGCGGTGAGAAGATATCCTTGTGGGTGAGTAGACGATTTCTCGTCGGGTATTCGCTGGGTCTCTTTGCCGTTCGGCTCTCTGAAGATGTCTCTCTAGATCAGCAATGTTATCTAGAGTGAGGAGTAGCGATCGCTCCTTTAATAACTCACAGTTAAATCGCCATGTACTAACGGCTCCGGGTGTATTTCTCTCCATCTGTAGCAATATGCATCCTTTTCCTGAGCGCTGGCTGAGAATTATCGGTTTAGGTGAGGATAATTCTTTCTTTTTTCCCAGTAGAGCCTCAGCCCATTCTTTAAAGATGTAAAGCCATTGTTCTAAGAATGTCTGTTTGATGTAAGCCATTAGAGTTATGCTTAGGTTTCAATTGCAAAGAATGCTGGAGATAACCAATTGATTGGGGTATGACAAATCCGTAAGAAGCATCTATAGAGCTAAACAACTATTCCTTTGATGATAGATTTGTTGGAAGCTCCTAAGCGTTCTAGTTCAATCTGGTAAGAGGCTCATACTGAGTTGTAATCTTACGTAGAATTTAACGTAGACACGTAGCGACTTGCCGCAGCGTCCCACTCCAGCCACAGAGAGCACTGAGGTAAGAGTAAAGAGAGAGTTATACGTTTGAATGCAACTTGGTATCAGGGTGTAGCATTTGTAGGGGTAGGATTTTTACCCTAAATTGCTTTTCTGAATCCTTATAGCTTTAAAATCACTACTTGCGAAGCTTCTTGAGACAAATTCAGTAGCTTTACGTCAGCTTAATTTTTACTAAACACATGACAAATAAGACACAAGGAATCCTTATACACGGAAGATAAATTCTGAAATATCAGCGTAGACGATTATCTTCTGCAACACCTGTGCCAATTTCAAATTCTATCTATTTTTTCCTATCTACTGACTGACTACTGATTAACTCCGCAAGTGTTGATCGGTCAAGCAATGGGTCGTAGTATCCCGAAATTGTTAGACTCTAAATAAAGTCAAGAAGTACAAATTTATTAAACGTTAATCTCCTTGACTTTGAGAGTCATTAACCATGCCTCTGAGCAGGGCTTTGGCAGTGGATGAAATCATTGTTTTATCGATTTCAATACCCAGCCCTAACCCGATTAAAGTCAAACCAGCAATTAAGAGAGCTGAAGGAGGTGATTTTGTGGCGAAAAGAAAATCATCTTCTCCATGAACACGCTTATAGGAAGCATCCAGGCATTGCATCGCCAAAATAAGAGCAACAATTAGCGCAAAAATATACCCTCCACCTAAAACGCGTTGTCTGGCGCTCGATTGTCGATTCGGACAATCAATAGGACAGTTATGACATTCTTCAGTCCGTGTAACAGTAGGAAAAATATCTTGTTTTGTTTTTTGCTCGGTCATAATTTTGCACCCTGATTTAGTAGAAAATTGGTAGTTCGTATCTTGGTGTTTGTCTGAGAACTACGACTTGTTAAGAGCGCTACATTGCTCACGATAACCCTCCTTATTGGGGAAGGAATATCAGGCAAAGAGGCGCATCTCAAATTTGTGAGAATCTAATAGTGGGAGTCTCTTGCTCCTGAAGCTGATTTAATTGGATAAGATGTTCTCATCCTAGCCAAGCCGACACAAAGCTCACACAACAATATTCCGAAAATGAGATGCTTTTAGTGGTGTAGCGCTCTCTTTCTAATCTCCGTTCGCTGATTCTTAATCCTAGAAAATGGCTAAGAACAGCGGAGTCAGAGTCATAGAAAAATACAGCTATCGTGTCTATCTTTCAGAAGGTTCAGGTAAAAGCTGCCAAGCATCAACTTGACTCACACCAATCCGAACAGGAACATTAAGGTAGTCTTCAACCAGATAGTAATCCGTTTCGTAAAGTGCAAAAGTACCATCCGGGCGTCTGAGGCTGTACTGGTACTGGGGAATGTAGCGATCGCGCATTAATGTGTCGATTAGCTGATTGTAGTCGTCTCGGCTATCACGCCACAAATAGCGATAATTAAAGCCAGTCCACTGATGAGGCTGAAGAATACCGCGTTCTGCATTCAACAAATCATTGGTGTGTAAACAAACATCGTTCCACATTGAGGTAATCACAACAATCCGACCCTCTTCGCGCCTTTCTCGAATAAAATCTGTAACGCGAAGGTAATCTGCTCCTAGAAAATAGGTTTCATTTTGGGGTTGTGGTGCTGTCATAGTGCTATGATTGTTTAGGATGGAAGTTGGAATTCTGTAAGGGCGATCGCATCCAGGCCAGGAAATGATCGCTCTTTTGCGCTTGAGTTTTTTAGCAGAAATGGCTAATTCGGAAGCACAGCGCCTGAGCGCATACGCTGCAAAATGTGAAGGTGCTTCGATATGGAAGCTATCTTCACTAATTGATAGATGGCACCCTGAAAGAAACAATTTATCCATTGTAAGAGACTCAAACCTGAGATTTAGTGTCGTTGCCGACATTGGCACTAAAGACTTAGTCTGCGATTGAAAACAGTCTCAAGTCGTCCTTAGGGAACTCTCGGCGAATCTCGGTTTTTCGAGAGATCGGGGACATAAGAGAAGGAGTAATCTCGAATCTCGACGAGTTCGTCAGTTGTCCAAGGTTCCCCGTTATCTTTGCAAAGGACAATCCCCAACCCGATCAAATCGTCATTGCTGGGTCTTTGTCCTTCCAAGATGGCTTGTAGGTTTTCCACGGGAAGTTCGCTTAACCGTGCTAGCTCCTCCAAGTTCCAGTCGCGGATTAAATCCGCAATGGTTAGGGTTCTTGTTTTAGCTGAGAGTATCTCACCTTTGTCCAGAAGATGGAAAAACGTGGTTACTACATCTTCGAGTCCTTGACTATAGTCCAGTTCATTTTCGAGGCAGTAGTTTTTAAAGCGCTTAAGTAGCGCTTTTGGGATATGGCCTCTGAGTAACCCATATTTGGGGTCTGTCTTCTTGTGAACCAATTTTAGTGTCCTTTGTTTTCAGAGGAACAACCTGTGTTCTATCAACCATTCTACATATTTGTCGCGACATAGCAACATAGTGATATCACGACTCCATGTCAGGCCAAGTTTCTTTGGGTCATCTTGGGGCTAGGGAAGTTGCGCTTTCAGCGTTTGGAGTGATCGCTGCAAAGCCCACGATTGTGAGTTATCTCGGCGTTGTTGTTGGTGTAGAGTATGACTATATTTCCTAAAGTCGTGCAACAGGCTCTTAAAACGGGTTACCTTACCGTTAATTAACCCCTCGTGGGTCACAAGCTGAAGTTGAGTTTTATGGGTACTCAGGCAAACTTTATCCTCAAAGTTTTCATTCTCTCCCTGGGAGTTTCTGTTCTAATCAAGTATGGGGGGCCTAGCTTACCCGTGGACGGAACATCCGTAAACGTTCTGATTGCTGTACTGACACCCAGTTTAATCTTAGCGATCGCATTCTTGTGGCGAGCTGGAAAATATCGGCAGCTCAATTAATCCCCAGCGTTTGAGGCGCAATCGGCTTGGTTAGTGCACCAAGCGAAGCGTAATCATAACAAAAAACCTCGGAGGTCGTTCTCCGAGGCGACTGGCGTATCATAGCAAGAGTAGGGGTCTGGGAGTTTTGCCATGAAATAAGCGATCGCTAAAACATCCCAAATCTACAATTTTTAAGGTCAAGCAGAAACGACATAAGGAGAGTCGAGGGCACTCACCTTCTTAGCATCCACCAACGCCTGATAGATGATTGCTGCCACTTCAGCGCGGGTAGCCTCCTTCGTCGGCTTGAGTTGCTTAATTTGTGGGTAATTCACCACAATCTGCTTCTTGGTCGCTGTCGTCACTTCATCTTTGGCATAGTCAGGAATCGTATTGCGGTCATCATAAGTATTCAAAGCATTGGGGTCAGAAGCCGATAAGCCCAACCCATTCACCACCGACACCAACACTTGCACCTTCTGTACATTCTCGTTCGGTCGGAAGGTATTGTTCGGGAAGCCGGACACGAATTCACCACGGTAGGCTTGTTGGATGACATCCTTCGCCCAATAATCATTAGCAACATCATTGAATTTTGTTGCATCCCGTTTCGCCGTTGGGTTAAAGGCTTTGACCAACAACGCGGCATATTGAGCGCGAGTCATCTTTTCATCCGGCTTAAAGCTGCCATCCTTAAAGCCACTGATTAAACCCTGCTTCGCCAGAGCATTAATAAAATCAGCGGCCCAGTGACCGTTAATATCGGTGAAGGCAAGGTCAGAGCCTCCTCCATCCGACTTCACAGCGACAATATAGGGAGAAGTGATGGCACTGGCTTGTTTAGAATCCACTAACGCCTGATAAACAAAAGCCGCTACCTCAGCACGGGTCGCCTCTTTGTTTGGGTTGAGTTGCTTAACTTGTGGATAATTCACCACAATCTGTTTCTTGGTCGCTGTCGCCACTTCATCCTTGGCATAGTCAGGAATGGCGCTGCGATCCTCATAAGCGGTCAAAACACCGGTATCTGATGAACCTAAGCCCAGTCCACTGACCAGCGACAGAATTACTTGAATGCGTTGGACATTCTCATTCGGTCGGAAGGTGTTATTCGGGAAGCCTGAGATAAATTGACTGCGATAGGCTTGTTGAATCACATCCTTCGCCCAATAATCCTTAGCGACATCACTGAAGTTTACAGCATCCCGCTTAGCTGTTGGATTAAAGGCTTTGACCAACAAGGCAGCATATTGAGCACGGGTCATCTTGTCATCTGGCCTAAAGGTGGCATCCTTAAATCCAGTAATGAGTTCTTTGTCAAGTAATGCCTGAATGAAAGGCTTTGCCCAATGGTTCTGAATATCTGCAAAGGTTGTGGGGGTCGTTCCACCGCCATTGCCACCAGATGAACCACCATCACCTCCAGAGGAACCACCGCCATCACTACCACCACCGGATGAACTCCCTCCACCGGATGAACCACCACCACCAGCGGCAATGCCATCAATAGTAACTAGCCCTTTAACTTTCGACGCACTTAACGTATTGCCGAAGGAAACCAACTGGCTGCTAGTGGCATTATTCAAATCCAGCTGAGTGTTATTACGAATGGTGTTGTTTCCGGGGTCACTACTACTGCCTATATCGGGTAAAGCTTTGCTCGTAATCGTTACACCCTCTTCTGTGTTGTTTTCAATCCGATTATTACGCAGTACGGGTCGAGCCTCACCAGAGATGATCAGGCCATAACGGTTTTCAATGATGGTGTTATTAATAACTTTAGGCGCACAAGTTCCATCAATGCTAATGCCAGAACCAGCACCTTTGCAGGTGTTCCCTTGGATTTCACCGGTGGTATTGCGTGTAATCGAAATTCCATTACCGTCGTTTTTGACAAAATCATTATTGAGGATAACCGGATTGGCATCACCCGTGGCAAACACTCCTTCACGCTTGCTCTTGGTCAAGGTGCAGTTGGCAACCGTAGGAGCAGTCGATTCAATCCAGACAGCAGTTCCTCGGTTTGCCAAATTAGTAACGGTTACCCCTCGAAGTTCAGCATTACTCTCGAGTAAGAAGGTGACATTTTGACCGGCTTGGGTACGGCTATTATACTGTCCGCTACCTTCAATTAAAATACCACTGCCTTTATTCCCCTCATTACCCACTACCTTAACTCCACCGGGAACCTCCAAGGGAAAGGCTTCACCGCTAGCCGCATTGTAAGTTCCCGCCGCCAGTTGAATGATGGTGCCAGATTGAGATTTTTCGAGTGCTTTTTTAAGGGTTTTGAAGGGAGCTGACTGGCTACCATCAGCACTATCACTACCAGTTCCTGGATTGACGTAAAAAGTTTGAGGCATAGTTAGAATTTCACAAAAGATAGTAAACAAAGAAAGCGGCTTTACCAGCAGAGCAAGGCTTGAACTGTGGCTAATCCACCGCTCCTGAAGTTTCTCTGGTACTAGAATCGCCAAGGGGACAATTTAGTGATTCAACGGCATACCCCTTCGTTCCTGAAAAGGAAAAGGATTATCCCGACCGTATCCAAAATTCCGGCTAATCAGCCAATCAAGCATAACTACAACTTTAGGATTGGAGATAGGGGGTGCCGCCCAACAATTGTGGCTGTTGCTGCTGTTGAATCTCACAGTCTAGGCACGGTGTTCAGCCGATGTGCATTAAACAATTCGATTAAAATGACTCGTGGAGATATGGCTTACGCTTTGAGTAAATATCTTGAACGACAGGAAGATACAGCGCCGATTCCTTGGAAGTAGAGGAAACTGCTCGCAGTTAATTGGAGATGGAGAGCGAACCTTGGGTGCGGAGTTGAGGAAGCGATCGCACCTTATCCAGAAATTGCGATCGCACTTTTATTCCTGCACGAATATTGAGCCATTAAAACCAATAGGAATCATAGAACCAACGAATACAGTGTAAATCGCGTAACTCTTAACATCTTGTGACAAAGTTTATTAGAAAATAATTGTAGCAACTATTTCTTGTGCCCGAAATATAGCTTGCCCCATTTAGTCATGTGATCAAAAGAAGCGAAATTCTGCCACAGGGATTAAGTTAAAAGCCCAAAAACCTAGCTTCCCACAGATTTTCGGAGACGAGAAATTGTCCTATGGTTATAGAGGGTAGTCATTTTACTGAAGTACAACGAGTTAAGTTCTGGAGAACTTGAACTTGGATAAGGTGCTTGGCTCATTCATCGGAGCTAAGCGCCAGACCATTCAGGTATGTCTTTTCCTGTAGCGAGCAATGGGCTGTAGCCCGAAATAGTCCTATACGAACTTTCGCTTTGCCGCTAAGTCGGAAATTATGTAACGATCATTTTCTGCAACGTTTTTGGTGTTCTCTTAATGCTGGTGCAAACCTCTACTGCCGTTCAGCCATTTCTGGGGCCTGAGTTCCAGGCATCCTACGAAGCTTCACAAGTGGTAATTTTACCTATCCCCTTTGAGGCGACAACAAGTTACCGTAAAGGCTGCGAAAATGGGCCAGAGGCGCTCCTAGATGCCTCTGTGCAGCTAGACTACTACGATGATGAACTCGATCGCGAAACCTGGAGAGCGGCTCAAGTTCACACGCTCCCCTACATTGCTGACACACGCTCTTTTCCACCGATTTCCTCACAGAAAATGCTGGAAGTCACTCGTGAGACGGTATCCCAATTGATTCAAGATGGCAAATTTGTCATTGCCTTGGGCGGTGAACATAGTATTACCACAGGGATTGTTGATGCGTTCCGCCTTGCCTCCAGCGAACCCTTCACGGTCATTCAAATCGACGCCCACGGCGATATGCGCCACGAGTACGAAGGCTCGATTCACAGCCATGCCTGCGTGATGCGCCGGATTGTGGATATGGACTTACCCACTCTCCCAGTTGGTATCCGCAGTCTTTGTCAAGAAGAAGCTGACCTGATTAAGGCAAAATCGATTCCCGTGATGTGGGCACGGGAAATTGCCAAAGACCCCAACTGGATCGAACGAGCGATCGCATCAATTTCTACCCAACGGGTGTTTATCACCATTGATGTGGATGGAATCGATCCGTCTGTGATGCCGGGAGTCGGTACGCCCGAACCAGGTGGATTGAGCTGGTATGGACTCACAGACTTTCTGCGGCGAGTGTTTGAAACCCATCAAGTCATTGGCTGCGATGTGATGGAATTGGCTCCCCTTGGGGATTCGGTCGTCTCTCAATTTACGGCTGCCAAGTTAGTCTACAAGTTAATTGGCTACTTAGCGACCGCACAAGGCTGGTAAAGGCGGAGCAGGAAACGATCGGAGGCAATCAACTTGATCATCACTGTCTCAAATGAGTTCGGGCAAAGAACAATTTTTGTTTATAACCAGTCAACTATATGACTCTCATGGAAAAGACCGGAACTCCTGTTGGTAGTTATGCCCCAGATTTTGAACTGCCAGGAATTGACGATAGAGTTCATCACCTCTTCGATTACTTGCAAAATTGGCAGGTGATAGGGGTGGTGTTCTTAAGCAACCACTGTCCTGAAGTCTTCTCCTATCTAGATAGACTCAAACAAATTCAAGCCCAGTTTGAACACCAAGGCTTTACCTTGGTTGGCATTAACGCTAACGATGCCCAGCAAGACTCAGAAGAGAGCTTCAATAATATGAAGCGATTCGCTTTGGAAAAGCAACTGAATTTTCCCTACCTTTGGGATTCCACACAGGATGTAGCGCACGGTTTTGGGGCAGAAAGGACACCGGAGGCGTTTGTGATTGATCGGCAGGGAGTTCTCCGCTATAGCGGTCAAATTGACGACAATCCTCAGGAAGCAAACGCTGTTTCCGTGCCTTATTTGCAAAATGCGATCATCGCTGTACTCTCAGGGCAAGAGGTTAATCCAAAATCGACGCAGGTAAATGGCTGCGCTATTCACTGGCGAAACTAGTCAAGCATGGAAAATAGGGAATGGGGAATAGGTTGCTCAGTGGGCAAGTGGAACGTTGAAAGTTGGCAAGGCGAGTCGCTGGGCGAGGCAAGCCGATCGATGCGTTCTAAGCTTCTAGTTTCAACCTTCAACAGTCTATAGCAATGACAGCTAGAACTTTTTCTCTGATGACCATAGAGACAGAGAAACCTCTTGGCTGTTATCGTATGGGGGAGGAAACCGAAAAAAAGAGTCGTAGCATGGGGATGAAATACCGACGGGTTTTACTTAAGTTGAGCGGTGAAGCCTTGATGGGCGAACTGGGCTACGGTATTGATCCAGGAGTCGTTCAAGACATCGCCGCTGAAGTCGCCGAGGTGGTCGGTGAGAGTGTTCAAATGGCCATAGTTGTTGGCGGCGGTAACATCTTTCGCGGTATCAAAGCCTCAGCGGCAGGAATGGATCGGGCAACGGCTGACTACATCGGGATGATTGCCACGGTGATGAACGCTATGACCTTGCAAGATGCCTTGGAGCAAATGGGAATACCGACGCGAGTCCAAACAGCGATCGCCATGCAAGAAGTAGCAGAACCCTATATCCGCCGTCGAGCCATTCGTCATCTGGAAAAAGGGCGAGTTGTGATTTTTGGCGCAGGTAGCGGTAATCCTTTCTTTACCACTGACACAACAGCTGCCTTACGCGCCGCAGAAATCGATGCAGAAGTGATCTTTAAGGCGACGAAAGTCGATGGCATTTATGATTCTGACCCTCATAAGAATCCAAGTGCCCGCCGCTTTCAGAGCCTTACCTACAGTCATGTCCTCACTCATGACTTGCGCGTGATGGACAGTACAGCGATCGCATTATGTAAAGAGAATAATATCCCGATAATGGTATTTGATCTTACAGTGCGGGGTAACATCCACCGCGCTGTCAAGGGAGAATCTGTCGGAACAATTGTGGGAGGTTTCTGTGAAGTTAGCTGATACTGAGAGCCATATGCAGAAAGCCGTAGAGGCGACTCAACGAGCTTTTAATACCATTCGCACAGGTCGCGCCAATGCGACCTTACTCGACCGGGTGATTGTGGAATATTACGGTTCCCCTACACCCCTGAAGTCTCTAGCTAATATCAATACGCCGGATGCGAGTACAATCACCATCCAACCCTATGACAAGACCAGTCTGAACGTGATTGAAAAAGCCATCCAGCTATCAGATATCGGCTTGACTCCAAATAACGACGGTCAGGTCATTCGGTTGAATGTTCCGCCACTAACGAGTGAGCGCCGCAAGGAGTTTGTGAAGATGGCAGGCAAATTTGCTGAGGAAGGGAAAGTCGCGATTCGCAATATCCGCCGCGACGCTGTTGACTCTGTCCGCAAACAGGAAAAGAGTAGCGAAATCTCTGAGGATGAGTCGAAAGATGTTCAAGATAAGATTCAAAAATTGACGGATAAATACATCGCAAAGATTGATGAATCACTAGCTGAGAAGGAAAAAGATATTACAACGATTTAAGGTAGAGACATCCATCAAACGGTAAAGAGTGAGTCGATTAACCCCTTGTCTTCTTTGGGGCGATACTTATCGAGTTTAGGCTCACTCTTTACAAGCCAAGAACTCCTTACCTGCAACTAGGCAAGGTAGACTTTGAACTCTGTTAGTGGCGGGATTGTCTCTGTAGGCTAGATTCCAACACGCCCAGTTGCGCATGTGTTTCGGACAATGTAAAACTTTTATAAACTCTTCTTTGCAAATCTACTCAACCTGATACTCGCTGTAAATAATGAAATCAGAGCGAAGGATTGTTCGGTTAGGCAGCGGATAAATCTTTCAAATAATCCAGATATCCTGTCTAGACTCTGAAAATAACTAAGAAAGGCTTGGAGTTAATACTCAAAAGCCTGACAGTAGAAACTCATCGGCTGCATGAATACGAGAGAGGATACGAATAGCTGGGTGGTTACAGAAAGTAGCATCACTCAAGTTTATTATGTACCCACCAATTAGGCACTTTGACATTAAGGAGAATCGTTCATGAGACCTAGCGACATTCTGAATGACCCAAATAAACAGGCTGCCGTCGTAGCTGACTGCCTAAAGCTGATAGACCAGCAGGTCAATGCCAAGAGCGGCATGGGGGGTATGGTCTGGAAAACTGCCTACAGCGCTGTCAATGGGGTTAAGCCCGGTTATATTGAAGGAGCTGTCGATCGCCTGCTACCGGAATGCTTAGCCGCACTCGAACCGATGTGGGATGAGGGCGTACAGGCGGGCGACCCAGTCGGATACCTCAACCAGAACAGCTCTCGCGCCGCTGACGCACTGCTCGGCATCACTGACGCCAGAATTGAGAAAACCAGTAACGGAATCGTGCGAGGCTCGTATAAGCAACTGCGCGGGTCAGCCAAGAGTGAGGTAGAGGCAGCGGTACCGGGTATTGCTAAGATCATCGCTGAGCACACCAAGGGTTAGAAGCTGTAACTTAATTCCTGCTCACTACTACCCAATATTTCCGGATCAGGCTCCAGATATTGTGCGGCGCATTACGTTATCAGAGTAACGTAATGCGTAGTGAACCTCACTCTTGCTCGCTTGGTGCTTTGGTGGATAATTAGGCATGAGGGTTTTACTGAAGTAATGTCTTTGCGAGTTTAGCGTGATAGAAAATACTGAGTGGCTAAATTGGGTGGCAGGTGGACTGGCGATCGCCATCTTCGTTGGTGGAATGCTGATGATGTTCACAACCGTTTGGACGAGTAAGAAAAAATAAGCCCAGTCAACTCCCGATGTAAGTCGCATCGGAGTTTCCTCCAGCAGGCTTTATGGCTTCTAGAAAGAGGACACAGCTAGCGGAACCACAACACTTCTATTCACAAACAGGAGTCCGGTTACCAAAACCGTTACCAGAACCTTGTCGCAGCGAGGTAGTTTTACAATCCTATGTAAGTTAAGACTCCTCATGCCGAACGCCGTGGAACATCCAGTCCCACGGTTTTTTGTTGCCCTCAGTTTCAAAAAAAGTGCAACGGTTGACGGCAAAAGTCTATTAACGGCGGAGATTGAGTAACTCTTGGGGAGAAGCTAAGAGCTTAATCTTGGCGTAAACAATTTCCCGTTCTAGGTTGAGTATAAATATCCAAGCAACATTGACGCCGAACAAAGGGGTCTGAACTTTGCCTCTGACCTGAATCTGAATTTGGTTCTCTTCTAGGGTTTCGGTTATTCCCTCACGAGGGAATAGCTGCATTCCCTTCGCTTCTGCTTTCAGGTAGATGGCGATCGCTTCTGGCCCTTCTATAGGCTCCTCAAAGGGTGGATGCATCACACCTGTTGGCGCAAACAAAGCCGCTGTACCTTCATACTCACCCGCATTCATGGTTTGAAAATAACGCTCTACTACTGGCTCCTCAATTCCCTCTATAGTCAAGTCAACAGCAGTAGCTGGCTGAGTATTTGTACTGTTATCTTTCGCAATAGTCATCGGATAACGCTAATTTTCTAAATTACGATATTAGTTTTAAAGGAAAAAGGCAGGCTGACACCTGCCCTCTTAGAGGGAGCGTGCAGCACACAATAGGAGGCATGTATGTCTTGCCTGAGCTCGTTGATGTCATATTGCAACGTTTTGTTAATATTTTTCCAAAAAAATGCTCAATAACATTCAATAAACATTAGGATTAATAGTTTGGGCTATTTGTGAGCAATGTCACTGCCAGAAAAAATATCTGTCAGCAGCAATCAAGTCAAGCAGAAAGCGCGATCGCTGGGTTTTCATTTATGTGGAATCGCGGCTGTGGATGATGACCCTGATTCATCGGCGGTTCAACATCTTAAAGAGTGGTTGGCGCTGGGGTACCAGGCTGATATGGCTTGGATGGACAATCCCAAGCGCTCCGACATCCGCAACTGTATGCCCCAAGTGCAGTCTGTCATTTGTGTTGCCCTAAACTACTACACCCCACACCAGCGTCCTCAAGGTTCTGAATATGCCAAAATCTCCCGTTACGGTTGGGGGCGAGATTACCATAAGGTAATGCATAAAAAGTTGAAGATATTGACGAACTGGCTCTCGGAACAAGGTGAAGGGATTCTAGCTCGTTACTATGCTGATACAGGACCCGTTCAGGATAAAGTCTGGGCTCAACGGGCAGGAATTGGTTGGATTGCCAAAAATGCTAATGTAATTACACGGGAGTACGGCAGTTGGGTGTTTTTAGGGGAAATTTTAACTAACCTGCCCTTGACCCCAGACACTCCTTATACCCAACATTGTGGTACCTGCACTCGCTGTCTGGACGCCTGTCCTACAGGTGCGATCGCCAAACCATTCGTTGTAGATGCCAATCGCTGCATTGCTTACCATACAATAGAAAATCGGCGTCAAGAATTACCAAAATCTCTAGCACCCCATTTAGAAGGCTGGGTTGCAGGTTGCGACATCTGCCAAGACGTTTGCCCTTGGAACCAACGCTTTGCTCAAGAAACCGATGTGGCAGAATTTCAACCCTACCCCTGGAATGTGGCTCCCATGCTTACCGAGATAGCAACTCTCTCAGAAGATGAGTGGAACCGACGCTTTCCTGCATCGGCGCTACGGCGGATTAAACCAGAGATGCTACGACGAAATGCTCAAGCTTCCCTTGAGGTGGCTCAAGCTTCTAGTTAATGGATTTTCCATCAAGAGATAGCCCAAGGCTCTTGGAAACTAGGCGAAGAAGGTCATCAAATAAAGCGAGTGATGTATGACCTTTCCCAGCCTTGAAAGATTTCAACCCCTGGTCGTTAAAGGTTACATCAAAATAGGCTTGTCTCCTTTCCATATTCCCCAGTTTCTTGTTCTTGAAAAATCCAGCCGGAATAATGAGTAAAAAAGTAATTATTTTTGATTTTGATGGCACCTTAGCTGATACCTTCGATGCCCTTGTTGTCGTTACTAATCGCTTAGCTTTAGAGTTTGGTTATCCACCAACGACTCCAGAGGAACTACCTAAAATTAGAAACTTAAGTTCTAGGGAAATCATTAAGAAATCAGGAGTTCCAATTTTTAAAATACCATTTTTTCTGAAAAAAATTAGAGAATATTTGCATAAGGATATTCTCAACCTAAACCCAATTCCTGGCATTAAAGAAGCTCTACTCCAGTTAAAGCATGAAGGATACTGTTTAGGGATATTGACCTCTAACTCAGAAGAGAATGTCAATCTTTTCCTGAAAAAGCATGGAATAGAAGATTTGTTTAGTTTTATTTATTCAGAAACTTCACTATTTAGCAAAGATAAATCAATCAAAAAGTTGATTAAAAAAAATCATTTAAATTCGGAAGAAGTCATTTACGTAGGAGATGAAACAAGAGATATTGAAGCCTCGAAAAAAATTAATATCAAGGTGATTGCGGTCAGTTGGGGGTTTAATTCAAGAGAAATATTAACCAAACACAACCCCGATTCGTTAATTCAGCAGCCTAGTGAATTAATTGAGGTGCTGGGAAGCTTACAACAAATTGTCTCTTAAGTTTTGGGGCAGGCACCTGGAGATGAGGATGATATTGTTTGCTTAAATACGAGCCCAGCTTTTTACGCAATTTTCTTTTGGTCTGTTGTTAATGCTGCAAGACCCTACCCTTCGCAATCCCATCGCTATCAGTTTAGGCGCGATCGCAGGTGCGCTCTCGCGTTACTATCTCACTTTATGGTTTGCCCAGCGCTTCGGCACAGCTTTTCCCTACGGTACCTTTTTTATTAATCTCACCGGCTGCTTTGTGATGGGATTCTTCGTCACCTTTGCTTTAGAACGCGTGGCGACAATTCCTCCGGAAGTTCGCTTAATGGTCACTACTGGCTTTTTGGGCGCTTACACAACGTTCTCAACTTACGGATTAGAGAGTCTTTCTTTATTGCGCGATGCTTTCGGCAAGCGCTTCGCCCTAGGCAACTTTTCTGCTTTCAGTCTTTACTGGGCAGGTAGTGCAATACTCGGAATTATCAGCGTTCAGCTGGGAGCTATCGTCGCCCGGTTAGGAAAATGACAACTTATAAACAACTTACTATCTACATCGGTGAATCCGATCATTGGCACAATCAACCCCTGCATATCGCCCTGATTGAAACGGCCCGGAAACGGGGACTGGCTGGCGCAACTGTAACACGAGCAATTGAAGGATATGGCAAACATAGTACCATTCATACCACTCATATTCTGGAATTGTCCTCGGATTTGCCGATTGTGGTGACCCTTATTGACCGTGAGGAGGTGCTGACTGACTTTTTGCCTGTAATCAAACAGATGGTTAAAGATGGATTGGTAACGATGCAAACTGTAGAAATCCTCCACCACGCGCCAAAATCAGAGAGCGATCGCTAATGTTTTGGATTTGAGTGGCTCAATGAAAGCGGTTAGTGATCGCGTTCTCTGTTGTGGAGAAAAGCGACCGCTTTTGTCTATTAGAGTTCCCTGAAATCAGACAGTTGTACCATCCAGGGAGTGAACGCTCCAACTTCGTATCTCGCGCCTTAGCGCTATCGTGCAGCGAACCCACTGCATTTCATCCTCATTTCATTTTCCTGTGTCAATAATGCGTTTAACTGGGCGGGTGGCAACATCTATTTCTTCTCATTCTCTTCAATGTTGACCCTATTGCAGTGTTGAACGGTGTAAGCCTCTAAGCGTTCAGGCACCTCATATTGCTGACCGGTAAACGGTTGACTATAGTAACCCTCCTCAAAGCCACGAGCAAATTCGCCCCCTACCGTTCGAGGTTTAAATGCTTCGTTTTTGCGAGCGCTTGCTTGACCTTCTCGATAACCGTCTCTGTAAGCACTGGGATGATCGGCAGCGTCCCTAACGACTCGCAATTGTTGCACGGGAACACAAACAGTTGTCTTTTTCGGTTTAGCTTGAGCTATTGAACAGAAGCATGAGGATACAGATGCAATAGCTAAAGTAAACAGAGTAACCCTGACTATCTTACTCATTGCTTTTGTGTGATCGCTGTTTCTCGTTTTTCTATCTCTGGCTTAAGCCGGCTTATGCAGTTGGCTTAAAAGTATGTTTACCTTAGTTTGTTGTACAGAGTACCATAAGTATGTTTTTATCAGACACAAGGGGATTTTTCTAGTGGTTGGAAGGAGAACCGAATCACTCCGCTAGAATTCCCAAGCGGTATAGCAAGCGATTGTTAACTAACGCACATCAAAGGTCAACTGGCATCACCAATCAAGGTAAATGCTGCCCAGTCTTTAGGGTTAGGGTGCTGCTTCATCGTCGCGAGTATGGCTTGACGCAGTGATTGGGCTTTATCAGGATTTTGCTGCCATTGACGATAAAACTCAGTCATCAAGAAAGCTGTGGGGGCATCTGGTACTGACCACAGGGACACAATTACACTCGGAACTCCCGCACTTATAAAAGAGCGAGAAAGACCAACCACGCCATCGCCAGTGATATTACCTCTGCCTGTATCGCACGCACTTAAGACTACTAACTCGGCGTTGAGTTCCATATCTAGTATTTCGTCAGACGTAAGCAGACCATCGTTAAGCCGATTTGCTCTTTTCGGGGCGAGTGCGATCGCGCCCGGTACGCCGAACTGCTTAAAATCATCCAGTAGCCCGTGAGTGGCTAGATGAATAATCCTAGCTTTGGTCATCTGTTGCCTGACTGTTATTTCACTGGCAGCGTTACCCGTAAGCGCCGTGGTATTGAGCAGTTGGGCAATTGCTAAAGCTTCTTGTTCCGCACCTGGTAGCGGCGATAATTCTATCTGTTCTCCAGACAGGTTCATGATGTTGCTGGGCATCATGGGATTACCGACTACCACTACATTGGTTCCCGATACATTTTGCCGTTTTTCCTGCGTTAGCTGTAGCACCTGAATGGCTGGTGCGGTCAAAATGGTGTGTTTTTCAATCAGGTATTTGCCTTCTTTGTCTTGTAAGGCGGGGAAGGGAACAAGGAACAGCTCACCTTGAGGAATAAAAATGACGTGAGCATTGGGGTCGGTAGGCAAGGATTGAGCGATAGGTTCGATCAGCAGTTTGTGGAGTTGCTGCAATTTTTCGCTTTGGGTTGCTGTATTGACTGTTTGTTGTACGCCCAGGCCGCGTCCTCTGACACCGATAGAATCACGGCTGTTAGTAACAAGGTCTTTTAATGATGTATTCAAAGATTTAAGGTCAACCTGCTTAAATGCCACATCACCTGTAGGCTTGATTACCCATATGTAGAGTATCTGATTCGCCATGACCGAATACTCAACGAGTGTGGCATTCTGAACCCCTGCAATTTGCTGGATGTCTTGGATAGTCAGAGGTTTGAGCCTGGGTCGAGTCTTGGGATTATTTGATTGCCGCTGTGCTAATAAATCTATAAATGCTCTTGCTCTCCCCCTTTCGGCAAATTCTAGAGCAGAATCGATTTTACCCTGGGCAACCAAAGCCTGTTGCAGTTGTTGGTAGTTGTCGATATTAGTATCAAAGAATGATATATTATCCGCGTCAGTTAATCTGAATCGCAAAAACTCCCAAATCTCAATCGCAGCAAGTAGGACTTTTTCCGCATCAGCATATTGACCCAAAGCGTTGTAAACAGCTCCCATTCTGCTGAGCGTCTGCCCTTCCCCTACCTTGTCCTGCACTTGTTGGCAAATGGCCAAAGCTTGCTCGTGGTACTTCAAGGCTTGGGCATACTGCCCCTGATTGTAGTAAATTAAGCCTATTTGGTTGAGAGTTGCTCTTTGCCCCCTCTTGTCGTCTTCCGTTTTGAAAATGCTCCAAGCTTGCTCGAGTAATTTTAACGCTTGGGGAAACTGTCCTAGCTGGCGGTAAGTTGTCCCAAAGTTATGGAGAATTATCCCTTGCGTCACCGTGTTGTTCTTTTCTTTGGCAATAAATAAAGCTTGTTCGTAGTACTTTAAGGCTTGAGGATACTGTCCCAGTCGGAGGTAAACTGTTCCAATGTTGTTGAAAGCTACTCCTTCCCCCGCCTTGTTACGCACTTTTTGGTTAATAATTAAGGCTTGCTCGTAGTATTTCAAAGCTTGGACATACTGTCCTAGATTGTCGTACACTAGCCCAATTCTATTGAGAGCGTCTCCTTCAAGTTGAGTCCAACCGTTTTTTCTGGCAAGTGCTAAAATCCGCTGAAGCGTTTCTAACGCCGACCGAAACTGACCCCTTTTAAACTGCCGATTGAGCATCAGGCTTAACTGTGTCACCTGGTTGGCTAGTTGTCGTTGGTCTGGAGTTATTTGTGCTTGTGCGGATAGACCAGAGAGTCCTAGAGTTAAGTCCCCCAGTTGTAGGGCAGAAGTCAAGGAGAGGAGCAAGGTTGCGCTGATAAGGCTGAGACGGCGAAGGCGAAGATGCATGGGTAGAGTTTTTAATCGACAACCTGACTTTTGCTTTCCCTACAGAATATCGGAACGAGCATTGAATTTAGATACTGGGTCAAAAACCAAAAAGGTCTCAAGCCCATGACGGAAAGTCATGGGGACAATCCAAAATCCAAAATCCAAAATCCAAAATCAGAATGACAAGACTTATGTGCTTTCAATGGTTAATCCAATATTGACAACTGATGTCTTAGTTGTTGGAGGTGGTACTGGTGGTACTGCTGCTGCCATCCAAGCGGCACGTAGAGGCGTCCGAACTATCCTCGTGAGTGAATTCCCTTGGTTAGGAGGAATGCTCACTTCTGCGGGTGTCGCAGCACCGGACGGCAATGAGTTAGCTGCCTTTCAAACCGGCCTTTGGGGTGCCTTTTTGCGAGAACTCTGGCATCGGCAGGAAGGGGGGTTGGATAATAGCTGGGTCAGTATGTTTTCTTACGATCCCCGCATCGGAGCCCAGATATTCGCGGATTGGGTGCAGCAACTTCCTAACCTGAAATGGATTGCGGGACAGACCCCGTTAGAAGTTTTGCGACAAGGCGACTGCATTACAGGTGTTCGCTTCGCTGATTTCACAGTCCACGCCAAGATTACCCTAGATGGCACGGAACTAGGAGACTTGTTGGCATTGGCAGACGTGCCGCATCTTTGGGGGTGGGAGTTGCGATCTGCCCAAGGCAGCAGTGCTGATTCCTTCTCCTTGCGGAGACGCTTCGCTAACGGAATCGCAACGCTTTCGCGATCGCACTTCGAGGAACCTAGTGCCCCCATCTCTCCTAATGATCTTACTCAGCGATATCCCGTGCAGGCTCCAACTTGGATCGTTATCCTCAAAGATTTTGGAACTGCTGAGGTGGCCCCAGAAATCCCCATTCCCCCCAATTACAGCCCAGAACAGTTTACAGGTGCTTGGGACGACTACGGCGCAGAGCTGTTTATGAATTATGGGCGCTTACCTGGAGGGCTGTTTATGATCAATTGGCCCATACACGGTAATGACTATGGTGAAGGCGTGGGGCGCTTAGTTGAATCGCAAGAGTTGCGGCAGCAATTTCTACAGGAAGCGCTTTGGCACACGCAGGGTTTTGCTCGGTTTATTCAAACTCAACTAGGTCGTCGTTACGGTTTAGCCGATAACATCTTTCCTCACTCTCTACTGGGTGGGGGGGCTTATGCATTACACCCCTACTACCGCGAAAGCCGACGTCTTCAGGGATTAGATACCGTGCGGGAACAAGATATTTTACCCGTTGCTGGAGGGCGAGTAGCAGCTTTACCACTGGATGGGGCAGGACATGCGATAGCGAAGCGCTGCCGCCTTGGGCAGATCGCCTCAGGCGCTACGCGTAGCGAAATAACTTCCATCGCTGTAGGAAACTACCCCAATGACCACCATTACCCTGGGGTCAATTTTCCCTTAAAACCGAAATCAATCCGCTGGGGTGGGCGCTGGACGGGAACACCGTTTACCATTCCCTACGGTTCCTTGGTGCCGATATCAACCGATGGCTTTTTAGTTTGTGAAAAAAATATTTCTGTGTCTCACATTGCCAATGGTGCTACTCGGTTACAACCACTGGTGATGAACATTGGTCAAGCCGCTGGCATGGCGGCTGCGTTGTGTGTTGAACTCAGATGCCAACCCAGAGATTTACCTATAAGGCGTCTGCAAGAAGCCTTGCTAGAAAACTCAGTTGCCCCAAGCGCCATTATTCCTCTGTTCAATTTGCCAGCCAACGATCCAAACTGGCTGTATTGGCAGCGTTACTACCTAGATCATCCAGAAAAGTATCCGATACATGGGAATGTCGGTGTTAAAGAGTTGAAGATTAAACGGTTGAATTGTAAAAGTTGGGAAGATAAGCTGCAACCCGCTAGCTTGCAAGCTTCAACCTTTACTGGCTTTTTTCAACGTCGCGACCAACAGGATTACATTCTTACTCTGACTGAGCCAATAATTCACGCGGGTCAAACTTGGATACTGATTACCTTGCAACCAGAGGTCGATGCGCAACTTGAAGCTTGCAAGAACCAACAACGGCTAACGGTCTGGGGACGTCTCAATCAATCAGGCGGTTGGCTGGTCATTGAAAAGATGGAAGCTGTGTAATACGTGCGTAAAACAGTGAATTGTACCACCAATTTCTTCAGAATCCAATAAATTCCGACGGAAGTTTTTCCTGACGCTTTAGTAGGAACTCCGTATCAGGTAATAGAAATCCTGATACGGACATCTGCTATGAGCATTTACACCTCTATTCTCCGTCAACTAATCTCGGTTGAGACCCAAAAAGATGACAAGTCCCCCCATCGTGGTAGTGGACGCTAATGTCTAGATCGCACTTGGCTGGTTCTGGGAAAAATAAGGGCAACTGCAAACCCATGAGTCGAAATACTTAAGCTTTTGCGTCGTGTTACTGTCGGGTAGCAACGCCAAGGACTTTAGTAGATTGCCTTTTGTGGCAGCCATAGAAACATTTTAGTCGTTATTATCCCGCCAGCCTAAAACTTATCACAAATATTCTCACTCTTCAACAAAATGCGGCAGGATTCCTCACTTACACGGACAGCGTTAAGTGTGGGAGGAATGCCGCTCTCCTGATTATGATAATTTTATATATTTATTGGCGTTGCTGGCTCTCTTAGAGGTTAGCAAGTGTCAGCGAAAAACTTTTGGTGAACTACAGCCTTTGGCAAATCTGAATCGAATCGGAACACAAATGTAATCCGTTTAACCGTTACATGGGCTAAGCCTCAGGAGCTTGTCGATAGTCAAAGCAAGCTTCAGTAGGAGTTTTTCCTGAGGCTGCCATCGAAAGTCCGTATCAGTGAGTAGCCACCCTGATACGGACTTCCCCTATGCCCGCATACTCCTCAGCGCTTTTCTTGTTAAGTTTTCTAACAATTACACTGTCTGTTGAATCTCGGCTGATGGCCTACGGCTCACCCAATCTACGAGAGCCTCCAAGTTTTGGTCAGATGTTAGCGGCTCAGACCCAAACTCGCCCGAACCCACGTCCCCATCCTGGTAGCCCACGTCGGCCTTTCAACCAATTACAGAAAACGGCATTTCCTCAGTTATTATAAAGTTTCCTGGAAGAACTTTATCCCTCAGATTTCCTCTGGCGGCAGAGAAATTCTTCTAGATTCCCGTTTTCTCTTTAGTTTTCTATAATTAGAGAGAAATTAGGCTTTAACATAGCATTAGGGTGCTTTAAGTAAGCGCATGTTCTACAGTCGTGAGTTGAACTCACTGCTCAGGTGAAATAGTGAGACAAGTCACTCAAGAACAAAAATTGTTTATCCATGCGATATGACCGCCCCTAAGATGATGAACCAAGTCGATCTGATCAAAAGCCTTAGCCCCAGCGCAATGGATCAGATTATGCTATATCTGGCTTTCAGCGCGATGAGAACCAGCGGACACCGACACGGGGCTTTTCTAGACGCCGCAGCAACCGCTGCTAAGTGCGCAATCTACATGACCTATTTGGAGCAGGGTGAAAATACCCGGATGACGGGTCATTTACACCATATTGAGCCAAAGCGGGTCAAGGTAATCGTTGAGGAAGTCCGGCAAGCTTTATCCGAAGGGAAGCTGTTGAAGATGCTGGGTTCTCAGGAACCTCGCTATCTGATTCAATTCCCCTACGTCTGGATGGAACACTATCCCTGGCAACCAGGGCGATCGCGCATCTCTGGTACCAGCCTCAACGCTGAGGAAAAGCGATACATTGCGGAGAAACTGCCCGCTAACCTGCCAGATGCTCAGGTGATTAACTCCCTACAGTTTTTGGAGTTGATTGAATTCCTGCACAGTCGTTCTCAGGAAGAGTTTGAACAAGAGCGGCGCGTGCCTTTAAGTGAAGCGATGGCGGAACACATCAAGCGTCGTCTGCTGTACTCCGGTACAGTCACACGCATTGATTGCCCTTGGGGATTGCCGTACTATGCCTTGACCGGTGCGTCTTACTCGCCAGCCGATGGCAAAGAACGCACTTACACAATGGTCGAGGATACAGCGCGGTACTTCCGGTTAATGAGAGATTGGGCAGAGCGTCAGCCGAGTGTAATGCGAGTGCTGGAAGAATTGGATATTCCGCCAGAGAATCTTGACCAAGCGATGCAAGAACTGGATGAAGTCATCCGCGCTTGGGCTGATAAGTATCACCGCGCCGATGGTGAGCCAATGGTGCTACAAATGGTTTTTGGCTCGAAAGTAGACTAGGGGTGAAAAGAAGGGTTGAATGTTGAAAGTTGTCAAGTTGAAAGTTGGGAAGATAATCTTTAATCTCCTCAACAGTGCAACATCAATAACAACCTTCCAACCTTCAACCTTCCAACCTTCAACCCAAGCTGTACCAGCGCCATGCTAAAACCAGCAGCACCGCCACGATCGCACCAATCAGGGTATTGATGAAATTCACGACTTCATTAGTCATCCAGTCGAATTTGGATTGCAGGGTTGCGCCAATCAAACTCTCTAGGTTGGTGGCAATAAAAGCTGATATTGCACAAAACACTACATCTGTCAAGGAAATTAGACCAACGCCCCAACCAATTAAGGCGATCGCAAACGATCCCACGACACCCGCGAGCGTTCCTTCTAAGCTAACCGCTCCTTCAGTTCCCCGCGCCACAGGCTGTAAGGTCGTGATCAGATAGGTTCGTTTCCCGTAAGCTTTGCCAACTTCACTGCCACAAGTATCCGAGAGCTTTGTGGCTAAACTGGCAACATAGCCTAGAAGCAACAAACTTCGATAAGGCGGCGCAACGAGTAGCGTGCCCAAGGCACAGAGTGCTCCAGTCAGAGCCGAACCCCAGACATTTTCCGGCCCTCTCGCACCCGATCGCTTTTCAGCAATGCCTGCGGCTTCCTTTTGTTCCATCCCGATGCGGGTTACAGCAGAACCAACAAGGAAGTAGAACATCACAACCACATAGCCCTGCCAACCCAACGTTCCCCAGATCAGAACACCGAGCAGCCATGCGTGAAATATCCCTGCTGGCGTGAGTAACTTCTTCGGGGCAATCCAGACAATCGCCAGTAAAACTGTATTCAAGCCAACCGCAACGAGCCAAGGAGTGAAAGAAGTAGTAAAAAGCATCACAAATTTGTGAGGAACATCCTATTGTGATTTTAGGGTTAAGAACACTCAGGGAAAATCTAAATCTAAAATCGCTATATGAACACAGTCCTCTTTCATCTCGCGTTTCCCGTTACTGACATTGAGCAGACCAAAGAGTTCTATGGAAATGGGCTGGGCTGCGAAATGGGGAGAGAATCCCGTCATGCCTTGATTTTCAATTTGTACGGTAATCAGCTCGTAGCTCATGTTACCCAAGAACCCCCAACGCCACAAAAGGGCATTTATCCGCGACACTTTGGGCTGATT
>NZ_DATNPA010000678.1:0-11676 GCF_036703385.1 Allocoleopsis sp.
CTGAAATCCCTGTGCGAAAGCCTGGAATGGCAAGCCGGGATGATTTGGCAAGTAGACCGTCAAGCTAACGTCCTGCGCTATGTGGAGAGTTGGCAGGCACCCACGGTTAACATCGAGGAGTTCACGACGGCCAACCACCGCACGACATTTTCTCGTGGAATTGGGTTACCCGGTCGCATCTGGGAAAGTGGTCAACCGATTTGGATTCCAGACGTTCTCGAAGATGACAACTTCCCTAGAGCTGTGTTGGCAGCCAAAGGTGGACTGCGGGGAGTATTCGGGTTTCCTATCCTGCTGGACAACCAAATCTTAGGTGTCATTGAATGCTTTAGCAGTACCATTCAGGAGCCTGATCAAGACTTACTCCAGATGATGGCAAGTATCGGGAGTCAGATTGGTCAGTTTATGGAGCGCAAACGCTCTGAGGAGAGACTCGTTGAGAGCCAACAGTTGTTTGTCAGCTTTATGAACCACACTCCTGCTAGAGCTTACATCAAAGACGAAGCAGGGAACTACATTTATGTGAACTCCAAGATTGAGCGCGACTTTAATCGAAAACTGGCGGATTGGGTCGGGAAGACGGATTTCGATTTTATGCCAACTGAGATTGCGCAGCAGTGGCGTGATAACGACCTAGCCGTACTTGCAGCCAACCAACTTGTAGAGAGCGTTGAAACTATACCGCACGAGGAGGGTGAACAGTATTGGATGGCCTTCAAGTTCCCCTTCCAAGACAGTTCGGGACGACGGTTTGTGGCAGGGATGTCGATTGATATTACCGATCGCAAACGAGCAGAGGAAGCACTGCGTGAGCACGAACAACAGCTGAAGCTGGCACTCGATACGGCTAAGCTGGGTTCTTGGCAGTTAGACTTCAAAACAGGTGAACTTTCTTGCTCCGCCCAATGCAAGGCTAATTTGGGATTGCCACCAGAAGCGGTTTTTTCTCACCAGCAATTCATGGCAGCCATCCATCCGGATGACCGCGATCAGGTTCGGGAAGCCGCCGAACATGCGATCGCATCCTCAACCGATTATCAGGCAGAATATCGCACCATCTGGCCTGATGGCAGTATTCATTGGATTGTGGCACGGGGTCGTTGTGTCTATGCTTCCGACGGTAGCCCCCTGCGGATGGTGGGCGTATGCCTTGACATCACTGAACCTAAACAAGCCGAAGTTGCCCTACGTACCAGTGAGAACCTCTATCGCACCTTGAGCGAAGCCGTGCCGGACTTTATTTGGTCTTGCGATGCCCAGGGGCGGACAGACTTCGTGAACTCACGCTGGCTAGAGTATGCGGGGATGACGTTGGAGGAACTCAACGCAGGTGGCTTGGAACAGGTTTATCACCCGGAGGATTTTCCTTGGGTGATACAACACTGGAACCGAGCGAGACAGAATGGGGAAGCCTTTGAGGCAGAATGTCGTTTTCGGCACAAAGAGGGCCTATATCGCTGGTTTATGGTTCGCGCCGTACCCCTCAAAGACGTGGATGGCAACATCATCAAATGGATTGGCACCACGACCGACATCCACAAGCGCAAGCAGACAGAACTAGACTTGCAAAACGTTGAGCAGGCATTACGAGAGAGTGAGTCACTGTTCCGCAGAATGGCAGATGGTGCTCCGGTGTTTATTTGGATGTCCGGTTTAGACGGACACTGTACCTATTTCAATCAGCTTTGGTTAGACTTTGTGGGGCAATCCCTAGAAGAGGCTTTAAGCACGGGTTGGCCTGAGGGTATTCATCCGGACGATAAAGCGTATTGTTTAGAGACTTATCGATCAGCCTTTAACGCCCGCGATCGCTTCCAGATAGAATACCGTCATCGACGCCAAGATGGCGAATATCGTTGGCTCTTAGATGAGGGAGTGCCGTTGTTTAACGAAGATGGCAGCTTTGCAGGTTACATTGGCTCTGGCATTGATATTAGCGATCGCAAGCGAACGGAGCAGGCACAGCAATATCTTGCAGAAGCCAGCCGAGTCCTCTCTAGTTCGCTGGATTACCAAACCACCCTCAGGAGTATTGCACAACTTACGGTTCCTCACTTAGCTGACTGGTGCACGGTTCACCTGGTTGAAGAAGATGGCTCAGTGCAACCACTGGCAACCGCTCATACCAACCCAGCCAAGATCATGTGGGCGAACCAGATGAATCAAAAGTATCCTGTTGCTCTAAATGCACCGCGTGGTATAGCCCAGGTCTTACGCACCGGGCAATCAGAGCTTTACCCCGACATTCCCGATCACCTTTTGGTGGAAGCCGCCCACGATGCAGAGCATTTGCAAATCCTGCGGGAAGTGGGCTTTAAGTCGGTGATGATGGTGCCTGTATCAACGGGTGGACGAACGCTGGGCACGATTTCCTTCATCTCAGCTGAATCAGGTCGTCGTTATGACTCAGCCGACCTGTCACTAGCCGAGGAACTTGCCCGTCGTGCGGCTCTAGCGGTAGAGAATGCCCGACTCTACCAACAAGCACAGCAGGCACGCCAGACGGCTGAGCAAGCCGCTGAGTGTACAGCGCGTTTACAAGCGGTGACGGCAGCCTTCTCGGAAGCCCTCACCCCTGCCCAAGTCGCTGAAGTTGTTGTGAATCAAGGAATTGTTGCCCTGGGAGTCAGGTCTGGCTTTATTGCGCTGCTTAGTGATGACAAGACTTCCTTGGAGATTGTGGAGAGTGTTGGCTTGCCTCAATCGCTGATCGACACTTGGCGACATTTCCCGATTACTGCGCCACTACCTCTAGCCGAAACGGTGCGGACTGGGGAACCGATTTTCAGAGAAAGTATGGAAGAGTTTGTGAGTCACTATAGTATCCTGGCGAATGCACCAGCGAGCACGGGGAATCACGCCTTCACTTACATCCCCTTGACAGCACAGGGACGCATCCTAGGGGGAATGAGCTTTAGCTTTGCCGAGGCTAAAAAGTTTAGTGAAGAGAATCGGTCATTCATTCTCACCCTAGCCCACCTGTGCGGTCAGGCGATCGCACGCGCCCGCCTCTATGAAGCAGAAAAACAGGCTAGAAGAGACGCTGAAGCCGCCAACCGGATTAAAGATGAATTCTTGGCGGTACTGTCCCATGAGTTGCGATCGCCCCTCAACCCCATCCTAGGTTGGACAAGCCTGCTGAGGTCACGCAAGTTTGATGAAAAAGCCACTGATCGCGCTCTAGAAACCATTGAACGCAATGCTAAGTTACAGGCCCAACTGATTGAAGACTTATTAGATGTTTCCCGCATTCTGCGAGGGAAACTCGTCTTAAACGTTGCCCCTGTTAACCTGATAACGACCATTGAAGCAGCGATGGAAACGGTGCGATTGGCAGCCCAGAGCAAAGAGATTCAAATTCAGACCGTGTTTGAGCCGAATGTCGGGTCAGTTGCCGGGGATTCAAATCGCTTACAACAAGTGGTATGGAACCTGCTCTCCAACGCCATCAAGTTCACACCCCCAAGGGGACGGGTGGAAGTTCGGTTGGAGAAGGTGGAAGAAGGGTTGCAGGTTAGTAAGTTACAGGTTGAAGGTTCAAATCCTATGGAGAAGGTGGAAGAAGGGTTGCAGGTTAGTAGGTTACAAGTTGAAGGTTCAAATCCTAATATTCAACCTTCAAACATTCAACCTTCAACTCAATATGCTCAGATCCAAGTTAAGGACACAGGAAAAGGCATTAGTCCAGAATTTTTGCCCCACGTATTTGAGCACTTTCGTCAAGAGAACAGCAGCACAACCCGACAGTTTGGGGGACTGGGGTTAGGATTAGCGATTGTTCGCTATCTTACAGAATTGCATGGTGGGTTTGTCCAAGCCGAAAGTGCGGGAGAAGGTTTAGGGGCAACTTTTACGGTTCGGCTACCCTTGATGGTGGCGGTTCAGGAGACGACTCAAGCACCCGCCCAACCGAACAGTTTGGCTGATTTGTGCGGACTACGGATTCTGGTTGTGGATGATGAAGCGGATATCCGAGAATTGGTCACGTTTGTTTTAGAGCAGTCTGGAGCTGAAGTTACAGTAGCCGCATCTGCCCAGGAGGCTCTGGTTGCTTTGAATCAATCAATACCCGATGTGCTGCTTTCTGATATCGGAATGCCAGAGGTAGATGGTTATATGCTGATGCGTCAGGTAAGGGCTTTGTTAGCAGAAGGGGATGCCCAAGAGCTAGCTATGTCGTTAGCGATCGCGTCTAAGCAAGGTGAAGCCCAGCCGCCCAAAATGAAAATGCAGGCGATCGCACTGACGGCTTATGCGGGAGAGTATGACCAGCACAAAGCACTCCAAGCCGGGTTTCAATTGCACCTGGCTAAACCTGTGGAACCTGAGGTGTTAGTTAGAGCGATCGCACGTTTGGTCGGACGTGGTTAATTTAAGGCTTGAGCCAAATCTTCTATCAAATCGTCTGGATGTTCAAGACCCACAGAAACACGCAGTAAATTATTGGGAGTTTTTGTTCCTACTCCTTCAATGGAGGCGCGATGTTCGATGAGACTTTCCACACCACCCAAGCTGGTTGCTCTAGTAAACAATTTTACCTTTGCTGCAACGTCGAAAGCTTTCTCACGTCCTCCTTTCACTTGGAACGAAAGCATTCCTCCAAAGACGTGCATTTGTTGCTTGGCAATCTCATACCCTGAATGTGTTGGAAGTCCCGGATAATGCACGGCCTCAACTTTGGGGTGTTCACTTAAAAATGTTGCTACCTTAAGAGCATTTTCTGAGTGGCCTCTCATGCGGTAGGGTAATGTTTGAATCCCTCGGAGAACCAGCCAAGAGTCGAAGGGAGAAGCTACGGCACCACCAATGGTTTGAATTTTTCGGAGGGTTTTAAATAAGTCATTTTCCACCTTGGTAATGACCACCCCTCCCATAACATCGCTATGCCCACCCAGATATTTGGTCGTAGAATGGACGACTAAGTCTGCACCGCATTTGAAAGGATTTTGCCCCATTGGCGTTGCCCAAGTATTATCGCAGACACAAAGAGCATTCGCCTGATGAGCGATGTCTGTAATCTTCCCAATATCGGTAATCTTAAGCATGGGATTGGAGGGTGTTTCCACCCAAATTAGCCGAGTGTTAGGCTCAAGTGCTTGCTCGACAGCAGTAGGATTGGTCATATCAACAAACGTGACTGACAAATTCCAAGGAACAAAAATTTCTTTCAACACAGATGCGGTTCCAGAGTAAGCATCTAAGGGAGCAATCACATGGCTTCCGGCCTGTAGCGATTGGAATATGCTCATCGTTGCCGCTGAACCCGACGAGAATGCCGCCGCCGCAACTCCTCCCTCCAACTGATACAAACATTGTTCTAAAGCTTGCCGATTGGGATTATTGTCTCGGATGTAGTGATAGCCCTGGGGATAACTGCCATCTGCCTGACGCTCGAAGGTAGTAGACAAATAGATCGCAGGTGTAACGGCTGCTGTCGCTGGATCGATGCGATGACCAGCATGTACGGCTAGTGTTTCAATCTTCATAGGCTATCCCTGCTTTGACCAAGAGTTTCATGAGTGTTGTTTGCTTGTTCAGTCTACAGGACATGCACGCTGGACAGCGCTAGGGCGTGTTGTCAAACCCCTAGATCCCCCCCAGCCCCCCGATGAATTGGGGGGAGAATAAATTCAAAGTCCCCCTTTTTAAGGGGGATTTAGGGGGATCTCATCGCTATAAACGAAGCGAAATGAGTTTGAAGACACACCCTAGTCCTATCAAAGTCAGGACTTATACAAAGTTGCGTTCGTACATAACCGCTCTTAACGGTTAGAAGGGGAGGATGTCACAATGAAGATTGTATTAATAGGGAAGTTATTTACTTCAGGGATTTCGGATGTCTGTTGTTTCCACCGTTACTGTCACCGTTCCCGCCACGACGGCTAATTTGGGGCCAGGATTTGATTGCATTGGTGCGGCTTTAACGCTACACAATCAGTTCAAATTTACGTGCCTTGATGTGTCTACCTCTGCACCAGGACAGGAAACAGGGGTGGTGAGTATCAAAGTCACGGGGGAAGAAGCCGATCGCGTCGATACCAGTGCAGAGAATCTTGCCTACCAAGCTTTCTTGAAGTTATATCAGCATATCAGTCAGGCACCACCACCCGTACAGATTGAAATTGAGCTGGGTGTGCCGCTAGCCAGAGGACTGGGCAGTTCAGCGACGGCAATTGTCGGTGGACTCGTGGGTGCAAATCAACTGGCAGGGCAACCTCTAGATAAAGTAGAGGTGATGAATTTAGCGATCGCAATGGAAGGACACCCAGACAACGTCGTCCCAGCCTTCATCGGAGGCTGTTGTCTCGCGGCTGAAGATGGGGAAGCCACGAAGACATGGGAAATCTGTGACATTCCTTGGCACTCCAATCTTGTCCCAGTGGTGGCGATTCCCGATTTTGAACTGTCTACATCAGAAGCCCGCAGAGTTTTACCCTCGGACTATAGCCGTGCCGATGCTATTTTTAATACAGCGCATCTGGGTTTGTTGCTGCGGGGATTGGAGACGGGGCGAGGGGATTGGTTGCGAGTAGCCCTGCGCGATCGCATCCATCAACCTTACCGTAAAGCCTTAATTCCAGGCTATGATGCCGTTCATTCTGCTGCTTTAGCCGCTGGGGCTTATGGAATGGTAATTAGCGGTGCTGGCCCTACTCTCCTGGCTTTAGCTGATACCAAATCAGCCCCAACGGTTACCACCGCAATGGTAACGGTGTGGAAGGAAGAGGGCATAGCGGCACAGGTGCGATCGCTCTCGCTTGATACCCAAGGCGCAAGAATACACTAGACCTATCTTGAAAGTCTAGTTTCATCCTTCGTTGTGAGCGACAGCTCATGGTGTCTCTTGCAAAAAGCCTGAAATGCCCCCTAAATCTCCTAATTCTGGGGGACTTTGAATTCCGGTTCCCCCAAAGTTGGCTACGGTGTACACTACAAGTCCTCTGGTTTGTGTATTAGGCGATCTTGCCCCCTAAATCCCCCAATTCTGCGGGACTTTGAATTCCGGTTCCCCCCACCCCTCTCGTTCTCCCCTAAGAGGGGAGAGGACAGAGGACGAAGCCTTTGTTTATTGGGGGCTAGGGGGGCGAACTGCAGGATGCAAGAGGCTGATCGGAGATGTGTGTATACGGTAGCCAATGGGGGGTTAGGGGGGCAAAAATCGAATGAGAGCAAGAGGTCTACTAAACAAACCTTCAAGGTTTCCTACGACAGATTCAAGGTTGCTGATCAGCCAGAAAAAACGGTCTTGTTAGCGACACAAGACCGTTTTCGCAGTAAGGGTTAACTCACAGCCAATTCATTGAATCTCGCTAAACTGACATCGATGGACAACGACTTCACCATAATCTGGAACCCAAGCGAGCCATTCGTTGTCAGAGTGCTGGCACAATAACAAGGCTTCGTCATGACTATAGGGACTGGGGGGTTGTTGAAGTTTCACCCAAGTCGAAGAGGGTGCCTCTGGCTCAGTTGTTTTCAGTTCAGGCTGATTAGACCAATACTGGTGATGCAAGCGCTGTGGTAGCGTCACTGCTGATGGATACAAATCGAGCTTCATCGGTGTATTTCCTTAAATTATTTTCTGCTATGGCGATTCGGCTTTGTCGGTGCGAGTTCGCGACGTTAGGAGCGTTAGCTGCTCTCAAAGAGCTAGTGCGATCGCTCTAGGGTAGGAGTACAACCACTCCTTGGCTACTGTCACACCCGGCTTGACTCAGGCAAATACCTGGTCAGAAAGAAGAACTAATATTATTTCTGTATCTAAGACTACAGAATCTATTTTTAGGGGGCAAGTAAATGTTTAATAACTTTACGTTTGCCGATTTCTTCAGCCCATGAGTTGGAGAGGGTAAGTATTGTACAAATGCGAGGGGTCAGAGTCATAATTGATCGCGTCAACCAGCCTCTACCAATTGATGAGTGCCACATCTGAGGCTAATTTTGTCCAAAGGATCACCTGTCAAATCTTTCTCACTAGAGAACTGCTATTGCTTCCTGCTCGGCTATAGGAGTCATGGAATAGTGAAGTAGGATGCTGTAGCGTCCTCACTCATACTTCATTAGCAATAGTCGGCGTACCCATCCCAACCCAGGGAATACAGGATTAAAACTCAACTGCTAGTTTTTGTGTAAGGAAATCAGTGACCAGTCAGAAAATTGACCATAAACGCTCTAAACTGTCAAAAACCCCTCATCCCCGGAATTGGTTCTGGCTAGGCTTTGGCTTAAGTGGAGTGGCAATGCTGTCAGCGACAGTGGGTGCCCTGTTAGCCGTATCGTTTTCCTTAACACCTTTGCTGCAACGTCATTTGACTCGAGAAGAAGCGGCAATTTTTAGTAAAGGTGGCAGCATCACCCGTAGCAATCTGCGCCTACCAGAGTTGACCCGACCCGTCAATGTCTTGGTGATGGGAATGAGCGTTCTGACAACTGATGTTCGCAATCCTCCTCCAGAAGCGCGAAATTTGAGCTATCAGGCACAGGTGAACTCTTTCGACGGGTTGTCGGATGTGATGCTTTTAGTGCGGTTTGACCCCAAAACTGAAAAGTTGACAGTTCTGTCGATTCCTCGCGATACCCGTGTGGAGATGGATGGGGTTGGTGTGATTAAGATTAATGCTTCCAATGTTAACGGTGGCCCAGCCGCTAGCGCCAGGTTGGTGAGTCAGTTGCTCGCTGGCGTCCAGATTGACCGTTATCTCCGAGTGAACGTCGAGGGTGTGCAAAAACTGGTGGATGCGTTGGGTGGCGTGACGCTTGATGTGCCTAAAGACATGAAATATGTAGACGAGACTCAGCACCTGTATATCAACCTCAAGAAAGGAAGACAGCACCTGAATGGAGATCAGACCCTACAATTGCTACGGTTTCGTCATGATGGGTTGGGAGATATTGGTCGGATTGAGAGGCAACATGTGGTGATGGGTGCGTTGATGGAACAGGCGCTCAATCCTGCAACGGTGACGCGATTTCCTCAAATCCTGTCGGTGGTTCAATCGAACCTTGACAGCAATTTAAGTGTGGAAGAGTTACTAGCTCTGGTGGGTTTTTCTGCCAAAATAGACCGCTCAAATGCGCAAATGCTAACCCTGCCTGGTGAGGCGAATAACATTAGCGTTAAGCGACATGATGTGAGTTACTGGTTGCCCAATTACAAACGCATTCAGGAGATGATGGCACAGTATTTTGACCAAGGTTAGGGAGACAAGGGAAAGGGAGAGAGGAAAAAGCTGGTCAGTTATTTTTGCCAGCTTGTACTATGTGCGATCGCTTACTCACTCCCTGCTTCTCCAGACCCTTGCGAAAAGCCTCCATGTAGGTATAAAAGACTGGTGTAATGTAAAGGGTCAACAGTTGAGAGAACAACAGACCCCCCACCACGGCTAGTCCTAGAGGACGGCGAGCTTCTGCTCCCGCACCAAAACCGAGAGCAATGGGTAGAGTTCCCATCAGAGCTGCCATTGTCGTCATCATAATCGGACGGAACCGCACCAGACAGGCTTCATAGATTGCATCATAAGGGCTTTTCCCTTCCTTCTGTTGAGCTTCAACAGCAAAGTCAATCATCATGATGCCGTTTTTCTTCACGATACCGACTAACAGGATGATGCCGACAAAAGCATAGATGTTGAGGTCAACATGAAACAGCATCAGGGTCAGCAATGCTCCAAACCCTGCCGAGGGTAGACTGGAAAGAATAGTAATCGGGTGGATGAAATTCTCGTAGAGAATACCCAAGACAAT
Source organism: Allocoleopsis sp. (assembly GCF_036703385.1). Classification (NCBI taxonomy): domain Bacteria; kingdom Bacillati; phylum Cyanobacteriota; class Cyanophyceae; order Coleofasciculales; family Coleofasciculaceae; genus Allocoleopsis; species Allocoleopsis sp. The sequence goes on from NZ_DATNPA010000678.1 coordinate 9,745, forward strand.
GTAAATCACTAGGATGGCGACCAATAGCAGCAGTCCCAATCCAGCGATTGAGGACTGGAACGCCTGCGCCGAACCCTGGAAGCTAGTACTAATGGTGGCTGGCAGCGTCTCACGGGCTGTTTTCTCGATTACCCCAGTTACGTCACTCAGAGATATTCCTGGTTTCAGGTTAAAAGAGATAGTAACAGCAGAGAGTTGACCCAAGTGGCTAATTGTCAGCGGTCCCACTCCCTTAGTTATCGTTGCCACTGCGTTTAAGGGCACCACCTGACCTGTGTTAGAGCGGATGTAAAGCAATTCCAGGGCGCTGGGGTCTTGCTGATACTGCGGATCTAAGCCCATAATTACCTGATACTGGTCTTCCGGGGCAAGGATGGTTGAAACCTGGCGACTCCCGTAGGCATTATTCAGGGCGGTTTCAATCTGATTAGCCGTCAGACCATAAGCTGAAGCTTGGTCGCGGTTGATTTGCACCTGCACTTGGGGATTCTTGACTTCCAAGTCACTGTTGACATCTTGCAGTTGCGGTAGCTGGCGTAGCTTCTCTTCTAAAGCAGGTGCATTCTGGGCGAGGTCTTGGAAGCTAGCACTGGAAAGGGTAAATTGATACTGCGCCTTCGTTTGCTGTCCCCCGATATTAATCGCGGGCGGATTGCTCAAGAACACTTTGATGCCTGGAATCTTGCTCACCTTTGGTCGCAGTTTTTGCACCACCTCATCTGCACTCAGATGGGCAAGTCCAAATGAGTTAGGCTTCACCTGACGGAGTTCGGGGGGCTTTAACCGAATGAATATGCGCCCGGAATTAGCGGCTGCGTTCGGTCCTCCCGCGCCGACACTGGAGTTGCTACCCTCCACATTAGGGTCTTTCTGAATAATCCGCGCCACCGCTTGTTGGTGTTTGACCATCTCGTCGAAGGAAATATCCTGGGCTGCCTGAGTCGTGGCGTTAAGTTGCCCGGTGTCTCCGTTAGGAATGAATCCTTTAGGGACAATCATGAACAGGTACACCGTAGCTACGAGAATTGCAGCAGAGATAACCATCGTCGTGCGATGGTACTTCAGCGATATTTTCAGGCTCCAATCGTAAACCGCCAGCATCCCATCAAAAACACGCTCTGACGCATCGTACAAGCGACTCTTCCAATTTTGACGTTTGGATTTTGGTTTTTGGATTGAAGAGTGTCCATTCTTCCCATTTCCCCTGCTTGCCATCTCCCCTTGCTCATGATGGGGGGAACGCAGAAATCGACTGCACAGCATTGGCGTCAAGCTCAGAGAGATAAATCCAGATGCCAAAATTGCCACAGTCATCGTGACGGCAAACTCACGAAACAGCCGCCCCAAAATGCCGCTCATGAACATAATGGGAATGAAAACGGCTACCAGCGACAGCGTCATGGATAAAATTGTGAAGCCAATTTCCTTAGAGCCATTTAAGGCGGCTTGAAAGCGGCTCTCCCCCATTTCCATGTGACGGACAATGTTTTCTAGCATGACTACGGCATCATCAACCACGAAGCCGACAGCAAGAGTTAATGCCATCAAAGAGAGGTTATCTAGGGAGTAGTTCAGGAGTAACATAATGCCAAACGTCGCCACCAGCGACAAAGGCACCGCCAAACTGGGAATGACTGTGGCAGAGATGTTACGCAGAAACAGAAAAATCACCAACACCACCAGGCAGATGGTAAGAACTAGGGTAAACTGCACATCATTAACCGACTCTTGGATGGGTTGAGAGCGGTCAAAGAGAATTTCCATATTCACCGCTGCTGGGATTTGTTTCTGGAACGTGGGCAAGATTTTCTTGATTTCCCGCACCACTTCTACAGTGTTGGTTCCCGGTTGCCGCTGCACTGCCAAGACAATTGACCTTGTGCCGTTATACCAACTAGCCACCTTGTCATTCTCGACGCTGTCAACAACGCG
>NZ_DATNPA010000679.1:0-9240 GCF_036703385.1 Allocoleopsis sp.
GAGCTTCAATCTAATTTAGATATAGCTATTTACCAAGCCCGCAGACCAAAAGATCGCCTGCTAGTAATTATTAAATTCTTAGTGCTTGATGAGCCTAGTCTGGAAAACATTACTAAATTTAAGCAAGAATATGAACTCACTAAAAATCTTGATATTGCAGAACTGTTAACACCGATTGCCTTAGAGAGTCAGAGAAATAACTTAATTTTAATTTACGAGAATTTTGACTGTATATTTTTATCAGAACTTATTAAGAATAGAGCGATTAGTTTCTCAGGATTTTTAACGATTTCTCTGCAACTTGTGTCAGCTCTAGAAAAGCTGCACGAAAATCATATTATCCATAAAGACATTCAGCCTCGAAATATTCTCATCAATCCAAACAGTCAGCAGATCAGGATTACAAATCTGGGTACAGCCTCTCTTCTTTCTAAAGAAAATCCAAGCATCAGCAACCCCAAGTGCTTAGAAGGAACGCTAGCCTACCTATCTCCAGAACAAACGGGACGAATGAATCGAGCGATCGATTACCGCACCGACTTTTACTCGTTAGGTGTCACATTCTATGAAATGCTCACAGGGCAGTTACCCTTCCTAAGTAAAGACCCAATGGAGTTGGTTCACTGTCACATTGCCAGAGTTCCCATTCCACCCCATCAACTCAATCCAGCCGTGCCTCACTATCTGCGATCGCTTACGGTCAATATGGCTTACTCCTTTGTGCGAGTGGGGATACGGATTTAGGTTATCAGATAGGTCAACTTGCTTTGCAGTTGTTAGAGAAATTCGAGGCAAGAGAACTGAAATGTAAAATTTATTTCTTATTCAATTCATCTATTAGACATTGGAAAGATCGTATTCAGACAACTATCGAATTTCTATTAGAAGGGTCTCAGATTGGGTTCGAGGTTGGAGATGTAGAATTTGCCTGCTACAATGCTGCATTTTATTACATGCATCTATTTTTTGTGGGCAGACCGCTACAGGTTGTCGCTGAGCAACAAGCCCGATATGTTGAGTTGATGGCTAAGTTAAGACAGGAGTTTCAAAGTAAGTTCATTAAGGTATGGAGGCAACTGGTTCTGACCTTGTTGGGTGAGTTGGCGAACGAGTATCGCTTGCCCCATGAGACTTTTGACGAAGCGGAAACGATGAGTTTCTTGATGGAAGTCAAAAACTATAGTTCGCTTTTTTATGCTTATTATACAAAGTTGGTTTTATCTTATTTCACGAGAAACTACTCGCAAGCTGTAGTCTATGCTGAGTTAGCAGAAAATTATACAGCAGGGGTTGCTGGAACGATTGTCGTCGTTGAACACAATTTCTACTTTTCTTTGGCGTTACTTGCCTTGTATGAGGCTGTTTCATATCGCGAACAGAAAAAAATCCTTGGTAAGGTGCGATCGCATCAGAAAAAACTGAAAAAATGGGCAAGCGACTGTCTTGAGAACTATCAGCATAAATACGAACTTGTACAAGCTGAAATCAATCGAATTTTAGGACGGAAGCTGGAAGCGATGGAGGCTTACGAGCGTGCAATTCAGACAGCTAGAGAGCAGGGTTATATTCAGGTAGAGGCGTTAGCCAATGAACGAGCTGCGGAGTTTTATTTCTGTTTAGGAAACGAGCAAATTGCTTACACCTACCTAGGAGAGGCACACTACGGGTATATTCGGTGGGGAGCAAGGGCGAAAGTTGCCGATTTAGAATCCAGGTACCCCCGCTTGTTTGCCAGACTCACTGGGGGGCGAGCGACCAGTATCACAAGTGCCTCAGTCGTGACATCTCCCATAGCAAACAATTTACGTGTCCTTGATTTAGCCACGGTATTCAAAGCATCCCAAGCTCTATCTAAAGAGATTATTTTAAACAGATTGCTCGAACGGTTCATGCAGATTTTAATTGAAAATGCAGGGGCACAGAAGGGCTTATTCATTACCGCCAAAGGGGAGCGATTGGTTATTGAGGCACAAGTCATCATCAATGGTAGCGAAGAAGTTGTGCTTCATCCGATATACAGCCTCTTTCGCAACTCAACTGTGAGGATGCGGAGTAAGTTCACTATACGTTAGCCATATCTATCTTCCCTAGCGGCGTCACCAGTTAAGGCTACCAGTTTATCCGCATTTCCCCCATGCACTGCCAGTTTCGGAATACCAATCCGTGAAAGGTGGGGGATGGATTCAACCCGATGTTAAGGTGGTGGGAATTTAACCCACATAGTAATTGAGTTGTCTAGGTTCATTTCCTAGCTGGTAATCCTTCATCAGAATTCTGATTAAACAACTCTGTGATTTCTACCAAACGAATCGCACTCAAGGGACAGTTCTCGGCCACCAGTGAAAGCAGGTCAGATGAGGTTTACGCTGAGGTACGCAAAGTCAAGATGCCAGTTGTCAGAAACTGAGAGTCAATCTAGTTAGCGCGATGCTTCATTTTTTACCAATTGTCAAACTGTCATACTGAGCTGACGCCAACTTATAGAAATACCTTTATTTTCGTTTTATAAAACCGAACAAAAATGAACGATGCAGCAGATAAATCCGTTGGGTCATGGTCTGAGAATCATCATTCATAGAGTTACTCAAGCCTTCTCAATACTTCCTCCTAGAAAAACTTGGATATTTTCCTTATGGATTCTAGTTTTATTCGCTGCTCTTATCGTGCCTGTAGGGTTGAATTCTAAGTTTTTAACCTTTGAATCCGTCCATTTATCCTGGCTAACTGTTATCCGTTTTATCGGGCTTACCTTCATAGCACCTGCTATCGTAGAAGAAACATTTTATCGTGTCATTCTCCTCCCTCATAAATCCGAAAAAACAACCTTCAGAAGCAAGTGCATTTGGGGAAGCATTAGCTTAATCACTTATATTATCGGACATCCCCTTAATGCTGTAACCTTCTATTCATCAGGATTCCCTACATTTTTCCATCCAGTATTCCTGTTAGCAACAGCATTACTGGGTCTAATTTGTATGATAGTTTATTGGAGGTCAGGCTCTCTGTGGCCTCCTGTAATCATTCATTGGTTGGTTGTTGTGGTATGGCTGCTGTTATTAGGAGGATACGGAAAGTTACATCAGCTCTAAGCTCAACTGTACTTAGGATCAGGTATATAAATCTTGTTGTTAAAACAAGAGATAAAAGGAAAAGAAGTCGTTTCTCTCATCTTTTATTTGCTATCAGTTGGGCTGGTGCGTAGACAATCACTACTCACTTGTTGTCCACTGCCAAGACTGAAGGCGGAAAACGAGAGACGCTTTGTTTGGTCTAGGTTGCACATCCAAAAAATCTTCTAGAGATATAGTCCGATCATTGGGTAATCGCACCAGATTTTTGGCCTCGATGTGCAAAAATTTGTTGGAGGCAAAACGACAATCAAACGGGGCAACTCGATAAGCGCTCAAAGGCTCAAAATGGTTGCCCAATCTCACAGCTACACAATTAATTTGGTTAGCCTTTTGCCCCGTCTTTTTTAGCGCCGCGTTGACTTCTCCCGTCAGTTTTTTCGACTGACGAATCAGGGGCATAATCTCATCTAAACCCAGCGTTCCACCCGCGAGAGCGGTATTAGGCAATAGACACCCTACCATTACCAGAGGAACGATAAATTTTACCAGCTTCATTTGTTGCTCCAGAATGTCGAAAACGGTTAAGGTGAACCTGATTGTCCTACCTTTTGTAGAGCATCCTCAGCTGTGGTAAAACCAGCAACATTATCACTAATCGCCGAGATACACCGCGCGGCTTCAGCTCGGTTTACAGCAGCTTGTGGGTTCAGCGTCTTGATTGAACCGAACGTTCGCCCAATGTTGGCATTATTTTGCAAGACACTCTCGACATATAAAGCGGACCAGTACTTTTTGGAGATTTTCTTGCTGTCCGTCCAACCCACCGGTGCACCTCCTTTATAGCTCTCCATAGGAACTCTATGGTCTAGCGCTACTTTCATCGCTAGCATCTGTTCGCGGGTAAGAATCTGGTCGGGCTTAAACGTTTGAGCATCGTCACCAATGGGATAGCCTGCATTGGCTAAACCTTGGATATAGCCGAAGTCTGGATGAGTGGGCGGAACATCCGAGAATGTTGCCTTACCACTTTCTGCCAGACGTATTTTCTTATCAGCAGACCCTGCAAAAAAAGCATTGTTGGCACGAACTAACCAGCGCACAAATTCAGCGCGGGTGATAGGCGCTTGGGGGTTGAATTTCCCAGATGTGGTATCAAAAACCGCTAACTGAGCGAGTTCGGTAATCTCCTTCTCTCCAAGCACACCTTTAATGTCCTCGAACGCAACGGATGTAGATGTCGGGGAATTTTTGGCTACTGCAACGGGTATAGGTGATGGACTTAGTTCAGGCACTGGATTGTCTAGCTGGGTCTTCAGCTGATCGACCTCCATCTTCAATTTGGCATTTTCTGTCTTGAGTTGGTTGAGCTCCTCTACGAGTCGCTTATCGGGTTGCTTACTTTGGCTTTTGCAACTACTCAACCCGAAAGAGCTAACCAGTAGTAGAAGGACGAATGACATCGACCTTATACCCTTTGAAATTTGGGATTTTGAGTGTTGGATTTTGCTCGTTTTGCCACTCGGGGGTTTCAAAAGTTCAAATGTGGCAAATTTCAACGCACATAGCATTACTCTTTTTTTTGAATTTTTCCCTTTAAGGAGCATCATCTGAAACTGTTCCTATGTAGCGGTTATTTTTAGGATTAAATTGATTCTTTCAGGATTTTTACCGCTAAAAATGAGCGATGGCTTGATTTTTTTAGACGGGTTATATAATTCTCCAGACACAAGAAATGCGCTGCTTCAGATGAATTTAAAATTTATTCCATCTATTATGACGTTGGAGAAAAAAAATGGTTCCTGGTCTCAACAATTACTGAGCAGGAACACAGGTAAGTCCTCAGCCAACTTTACTCTCGAAAGCTAGCTGAACAGCAAATCTTCCCGCGTAGGTTTGTTTGAACAGCGTCAAACCCAGCAGGAGTCAGTGTTTCGTTGAGTTTTGCTCCTGCAATGAGGTGGCAGAAATTCTAATTTTCTGTAATATTTTTTAATAAAGCCTATTTAGCAAATGACTTATCCCAGTTTAGATCAACTTTCAGCTCAGCTTGAGAGTCCCAGCTCTCGCGATCGCATGGTGGCGCTTGCCTCACTGCGCGATGTGCCAGCGGACGAGGCGGTACCTTTGATCAAAAAGGTTATAGAGGACGACAATTTACAAATTCGCTCGATGGCAGTCTTTGCCCTAGGGATTAAGCAAACGGAAGAATGCTACCCGATTTTGATAAGATTAGTCGAAACTGACCCCGACTACGGCATTCGTGCGGCGGCGGCTGGGGCTTTGGGATATTTGGCAGACCCAAGAGCTTTGGAAACGCTGGTTCGGGTGTTCTACGAGGACACTGATTGGTTGGTGCGTTTTAGCGCAGCTGTATCCCTAGGCAATATCAAAGACCCCCGTGCGCGTGAGGTTCTCATCCAAGCGTTGAAGAGTGAGGAAGTGGTAATCCAACAAGCGGCGATCGCCGCTTTAGGTGAAATCAAAGCCACAGAAGCCGTCGATGACATCCTGGAATTTGCTCAGTCAGAGGATTGGCTAGTGCGTCAGCGTTTAGCAGAAGCTCTAGGGAATTTGAAGAGTGACAAAAGCATCGCCGCGTTAAAATTCTTGGAGAAAGACGGTCATCCCCAAGTGTCTCAATCCGCGTCAATCTCTCTACAGCGCTTGGAAGAAGCTTCTAAGGAGGGATAGAGCGATAGCCTGGGGCGATCGCTTAAAATGCTGCAAAGTTACAAATCGTTAACGCTTTCTCACTTATCTTCATGGATATTAAAGAGTTTTTTGAGCAGAGTGCGGGCAAGTGGTTTTCTCAACGGACTGGTCACCATCCGGCTTTCAAGCAAGCCGAGAGTGGTCAGTCTAATATCACCATTGAAATACTTGCCGCCGATGCTCCAGAGGTCGTTCAACTCTGCCAACAGTATCACATCGAGCCAAGACTCGCTGTGTGTGGCGCGAGAGTGACTTGGGACGGCACGATGGAATGGTATGAAGATAAAGGAAAGCGCAGTGGTTCCACTGTGCTCGTACCCGTTCCCAACCCAGACAAGGCGAATGAAGGTCAGCTGTTGCGAAAAATGGCTGACGCACAAAAAGCACCTGTTACAGGTCGCTACGTGATTGGGAATGATGACGCTTTAACGATGATTACAGAATACGAAACGATGTATTCTGAGGAGCGTTTGTGGTTTGCTAGTCCGAATTTCCGGTTACGCACCACCATCCTCAAGCACTCTGGCGGTTTCAGTATGGCCTCTCTTTACTCAGAAATTCGCATGGGTGTGAGTCAGCCACCGAAGAAAGCCGAAGACGCAGCCGCAAAAGCTTAACCAAGAGTTAGGGGCGATCGCATTTTCCCAGTTGGGCAGGAATGCGATCGCCTCCTGAATTATTGCCTCAAGCTAGCGTGTTATCCACATAAATTCTTAATCGAGTCTAGCGATCGCTCTTCGTCACTTCCATCAATGCGATCGCTGGTACGATCAATCCATGCAGTCACAGTAGGAGAGAGCTGTGGAATCAACGTTCCTGCATCACAAGCCAGTCATTTACGGCAGCTCCTTTGCAAACTACATTTTCTTGACAAGGAGGGTTGGGAGATTCAATTTTCCCTTAGGAGGGTGGCACAATTCTGGGTGCAATTCTGGGAGGTGGCGGTGGGTTATCGACGCGCAACGGAACGAAATATCGGCTATAAACGACACTACTGGGTTCCCAAGGCGGTTGCCAATAAGCATCCTGAATCACAGCCTTTGTTTCTTCATCGTTTTGGGGCCACTTTAAGCTAACTACTCCAAAATTATTGCGCCCGATAATCTGTTCACCCTCTTGAAGCCACTGATTTCGCCAGAGCATTGATACGAGATTCCCCACTGCTGTGAGCCATCCAGTGGTGTTTTTGTGTTTGGACATGGCTGAAAACACCTGCTGAGCGCTCCAGGGAGCAAGCGTCGCTTTCTCGCGTTTAATCCACTCCACGTAGTACTGCCAGTCGGGGAGAAAGTGATGGTCTGTTATTGCCACTTCCCAAGCAACATTCCAATTGCCACACACCCCCTTGATTTGCCGCAGAACGGGACCCGTTGCAGGCACATCTACCTCCAGCATTCGCACCTTCTCGGGGGTGACTTGAATTTCCACGAGTTGAGGCGGTTGGTACCATCCTGCCCAATTCTGAGGTAATTCTGGGGCAAGAGATTTAGCTTTAGTATGAGCCACATAAGTCTTTAATTCACCATTTTTAAAGGCGCTTGCTGTTAATTGGGCTAGCACTCGTGCATTACTAGGGATTGGAAAGATTTCGCTTTGGGATTTTGCCGTTTTTGGACTTTGTCCTGCGGGCGGGTTTGGGATTTTGGATAGGGATTTAGTCTCTTTGTGATGAGGATTTAACCAATAACTGAGGCGAATAGTGGCTCCGTAGTGAATATCACCGGATAGTACCACTACTACAGGTCGCCGCTGAAACAGTTCAGTCAGTAGCCTCGATAGGGCCACTTCATTTAAGTTCCAGGCATCACCCACATCCGAGTTGTAAACATGGCCTTTCTCTAGTTCCATCCGTTGAACTTCGTCAATAACGCGCAGACTTACCAGGTTTGTCGGCAAGACAACAAAAGTTACTTCAATGTCCAATTTCCCCGTTTCTTTAAGTTGATCGCTAAGTTCCAAAGGGTGTTGAAGTTGTGTTTGAAACGCTGTGGGGCACAAGAGCATAGGAGGAGCGATCGCGCTTTGCGTATCGGCAAAGTCGATCGCATCTGAGCCTTGGTCAGAAAAGGCCGTCAGGCTGCTTGCCTCCTGGTTACCCGCTTTTGGATGAGAAATGCTTTCCCTCTCTCCATCTCCCAGTGGGTAGCCTCGCCAAGTTCGGGTGTCGAGTACAATCACTTCATGCTTGTGGCTTCTGATAGTGTAGTGCCACTCTACAGGCCGAGTCCCATCTGGATAATCCTGATCGAGAATTAAGACATCTTCATCCAGCCTCAATTTGGGCAAGCCAGTTGTCGGTTCCAACTGGGGAATTCCCACACACTTCGCTATTTTTTTGGAGGCAGACTCATCCGTTCCTGCGGATGCCGACCAACTTACGGCTGCTTTGAGTAAATTTCCACCCGGTTGTTCCGCCTCAAACTGGTCGGGTGTATTCCCCCATCCTTGAAACACCGCATAGGCTAACATCGCATTTTGCACGACACGCCGGCCTAGGGGTTTACTCAACACATTGATACACCAATCGCGATTCAGATACCAGTCATCAGTAACGTCATGGTCGTCAAAAATCATGTAGGTTGGCACATTGGCTAGGGCACGCCGAACTTTCCACAACTGACTCATGCACTCTTTGAGATGACGAACTTCCGCATCCCATTGCCTCGCCTGTTTAGACTCCTTATATACTGCCTTGCCTTTCGGTAAGCGATCGGGCCAGAGTATGGGCGACCAAACGAGCAGATAGCTGGCAAAATATTCACCCAGGCTGAACAGGTGGCTTTTGGCTTTCTCCGGGCTGTTGAGATGCATCGCCGTGAAGCTACAGTAATCTTTGGCGATTTGCGATCGCTGTCCCGGTTTCAGCTCACTGGCTTTCTTGTATTCATACGAAATTGGGTTCGTAGACAGTCCTTTCTCTTCCTTGTCGCCCTTGTCCCCCTTATCCTGCTTGTCTCTCCTCTCTACTACCTTTGAGTGCAACTCGATATCAGAAGCAGGGGTTGAGGTTTGCCACAAGGGCAAATTTTCTTCCCAACCGAGCAGGGTATCACCAATTTCCGTCGTGGCCCACAGCAGAGGGTCAGCAACATCGTCTCCGTAGATTTGGTCACCGGTGAAAAAGAGCTGATGGAGTCGAGATTTTGGCTCTTTGGCAGAATGCTCGATTAGGTCATCTAGGATGGGTAGCGCATCCGAGCCACCACCGTGTAACTTGCGGCAAGAACCATGAGCCAACCGCAAATCATTCAAATCCTCTGGCGGCAGGACAAAGGTTGGCAGCTGATGCTCGAAGTAGCTAACTGTAACCTGGGGAAAGTGCTCTGCTGTCAGTGCTTGGGCAAGATTTTGTTCAGCGCTGCCAAAACTCAGGTCGTAGGCATAGATTTGTCCAGGTTCTAGAGAGGAGGGGGTGAGGCAGGATGTAGAAACTGAGGCATTCTCCGTGTCTTCTTTG